>NZ_JBHVXZ010000011.1:0-113731 GCF_042881395.1 Amycolatopsis sp. NPDC058278
GCCCGGTCTCCCGGCCGCCCCCCCCGTGTTCCCCGGCGCGCTGTGGCGGGGGGGGGGGGCCGGGGGGTTTCCCGCCCCCCCCCCCACGGGACCGGGGTTCGGCGGCCGGGCCGCCGCCGGTGCCGGGTACCCGCGTCGACAGTAGTGCGCCGACCCGACCGAAGTCGGCCTGCGGCCGACGCTCGAGCGGGCGCCCCGACCAGGCGTTTCCGTCGCGGGGGAGGGTGGGGACCGGCAATTTTGCCGGTGCCGTCCGCCATCACCGCGGACGCCTGCCGGCAAACGCTCAGAAGACGATGAAGAAAATCAAGCGTCGTGCCTGCCACGTCCAGATCCGGTACGCGTAGGACCCGGTCACGCCGGACAAGACGAGCGCGATCAGGCCCTGGCCGACCATGTCCGAGTTGAACATGGCGAACGCGCCGGCGACCAAGGCGATTGTCCACAGTGTCCACGTCAGCCCGTAGAACGCGCGCTTGCCGTGGCTGTACGGAATGGCTTGGCGGGCGCCCGCCTGTTGTGGTCCGGTCGTCATCTCGGCTCCTGGGTTCGGGTTGGGTGTTGCCGAGTGGTCGCGAGGTTGCCGGGAAACGTTGCCGGGCGCTCGAGCTTGTCCGGAAAATGTCACGTCGGCGATTCACGTTGCCGACGGCTCCACCGTGCGGCCTTTTCGATTAAGTGGTCAAAACCAGGACACTTTCCGGAATGTGCACGCCGATCGGTAGCGGGAGTGTCCCGCCGCCCGATTAGCGGTCATCGCGCCGAATGGGTTGCGTGTACGGCCAAGTGCTGAAGGATGGAGTGCGAATGGAACCTGAATTCGCCGGGCGGTACCGGCTCGGTGCGGAACTCGGCCGGGGAAAGCGGGGAGTGGTCCGGGCCGGGGTGGATCCGGACGGCCGGGAGGCCGTTTGCCGGCAGGTGCGGCCCGATTCGTCCGGCGGGCCGGAGGCGGCCTCGGCCTTCAGGCGCGAGCAGTCGGTCCTGCTGGGACTTTCGCACCCGAACCTGGTGACGTTGCAGGATTTCCTCGTCGAAGGTGACACCGTGACGCTCGTGTCGGACCTGGTGCACGGGGGATCACTGCGTGAACGGCTCGAGGCGTCGGGAACGCTGCTGCCGAAGGAAATCGCCAGGATCGTCGCCGGCGTGGCCGCCGCACTGCACGCGATCCACGAGGCCGGCGTGGTGCACGGCGACGTGTGCCCGGAAAACGTTCTGCTGGATGATTCGGGAGCCGTCCGCAACCCGAAACTGTCCGGTGCCGGGCTGGTCCGCATCATTCCGAAAGCGCCGCAGATGTCGATGCGTGAAGCGTCGAAGTACCTCGCGCCCGAGGTCGCTGCCGGCGGCGAGCCGGCCGAGGCGGCGGATCTTTACGCCCTCGGGGTGCTCGTCTACGAACTCTACTGCGGAATTGCGCCGTTCCCCGGTGGGTACGTGCGGCGCGAGGGGGAGGAACCCGGGCGCCCGGGCGACATGCCGGACCCGCTCTGGGAGGTCGTGCGGGTACTGCTCGCCATCGACCCCGCGACCCGCCCGGGTGCGGACCGGATCGCCGCGATTCTCGACGCGATCGTGCCGGACCTGGTGAACAGCCCGGTGGGGCGACGGCTCGAGCGTCCGCCCCTTCCCACCTACGCTCGGCAGCAGGCTCGGACCGGGGCGAATCCGTCACCGGGGATCGGAGATCCGGTGTTCGACAGCCCCTACGTCGGCCCGCCGCCTCCGCGGCGGAAGAGGAAAGCGGTCCCCCTCGCGATCGGGGCAGTCGTCCTGGTGGTGGCCGGCACGATCATCGCGCTGAGCGCCGGCTCGACGTCGGCGCCGCAGGCCGCGCCTCCGGCCGTCACGGCTGCCGCCTCGACCTCGGAGACCTCCTCCGAAGTGGCCTCGACCACCACCTCGGCGGCGCCGACCGTCGCTCCGGATCTCATCGGCAAGAAGCTTTCGGAGGCGCAGGACGCGCTGGGTACCGGCATTCAGATCGAGACGGTCAATTCGATCGAGCAGACGGCCGCCCCGGGCACGGTGATCGACCAGGACCCGAAGGCCGGCGCCCAGCTGAACGGGCACGTCAAACTGACCGTCGCGCAGCCGGCGGTCGAGGTCTACCTGTCCGACCTGAGACCGGTCAACGGCAGTTCCTGGTCGAACGACACCCAGCCCGGCAACATCGCCGGCAAGAGCTACCTGCACACGGTCTCGAAGAGCGTCTCCTCCTGTCCCGACACCGGCGCGATCGAGTACAACGTCTCCAAGGGGTACCGCAGGTTCGCCGCCACGGCGGGCATGGACGACAACTCCGGCGACGCGGGGTTGAAGGTCCAGCTCGAGGTGTTCGGTGACGGCCGCAAGCTGAAGTCGGCGACCTTGGAGCTCGGGAAGGTGACACCCGTCGACGTCGACGTGAGCGGCGTGCTCCGGCTGCGGCTGTCGTGGCAGGTCGTGAACCCCGCCTGCAACAGCGGTGTCGGCGGCGACGCCTTCGACCTGGGGGAGGCCAAGCTCCTCGGTCTGCCGGGCGAGGCGCCGACACCGACGGCAACCAGCTAGTCCTGCGTGCGGAGGGCATGCCCTGAGCGGACAGCTGCACTCGCTCGGCCAGGCCGGACAGTCCGGACCGGACGCGCCGGCCGGGAACGGCGTTCCGGCCGGCGCGCCGGGCACAGTGACGCGAGGTCAGCTCAGATGCCGGGTGAAGAACCTCAGAGAGCTGTCCACTTCGAACGACGGCACGTCCCCGTGCTTGCCGGTGTTGGCGTGCAGCGTCTTCTCGGATGAGGCCAGCGCGTCGAACAACGCCAGGCTCTGGTCCCGCGGAACCAACTCGTCGTCCCACTGGACCAGGAACTGCACCGGTGCAGTGATCCGCGCGGCGTCTTCGGCCAGCCCGCGCACGCCGAGCAGGCCCAGCACCGCGGCCCGGATCCGGGGTTCTGCGGCGATGAGCGGAATGCCGAGCCCGCAGCCCATCGACATCCCGCAGTAGCCCACCGGTCCGGCGCCGACCTGGTCGAGGCTCTGGACGGCGGTCAGGACCGCCTGCCAGTCCGCGACGGCCTGACCGGCCAGGTAGCTGTGCATGTCGGCGACCAGCGCGCCCGGGTTCTCACCGGCGGCCATGCCGGCCCGCATGGCGGCCACGATCCGGCCGAACTCCTCGTCCTGGGGCCGGTCGCCGTGGTGGGGCGCGTCGATCGCGACGACCGCGAAGCCCCCGGCGGCGTAGCAGCGGGCGCGGGACACGGTGCTGGGGGCCGTCTTGTGCTGCCTGCCGCCGTGGCCCAGCAGAATCAGGGGACGAGCACCAGAGGCGTCTTCCGGCGTCCACAGCACGCCGGGGATCTCGTCGACGGTGAAGAACTGTTCGGTGACGCCATCCGACGACGTCTGGGAGGTGAAGCGCATCAGCGTTTCATGCCTTTCGGGATGCCTTGTGCGGGCGCTCCCTAGGCCATGCAAAGGAGGGAGCCCCGACCTGTCACAGCGTTGATCGGTCTCACCTCCTCGAACTCGCAGTCGTGCACGACGGCGCCGAACGTATCACAGAGATCAACACCCGCTCCCCGGCAGAGCAAACGTGGCCTGTTGCGGCACTGGTCCTGTGCGCGGGGGCCCGGCGGATGGTTCCACCGGACCCTCCGCGGCTATTCGACCAGTGCCGGGTCGCCCCACCCGAGTGACGGCAGCCGGTTCGACCGGCCGACCGCCATCGCCGCCCCGGCGGCCAGCGGGTGGACGGTCATCCCGGGGCGCCAAGCGACGAGCCTCATCCGCAGCGCGTTCGTGAGATCGCACTCGATCCAGGCCGGCTCGCCCATCCGCGCCCGGAACTGCCCTTGGGGCACGTTGTCGAGGAACACCTGGAAGTAACCGACCTGGTCGGCCTCGTCGGCGTCGTCGAGCACCCCGGCGACCGCCTCGAAGCGGCGGTACCGGCGGCTCAGGTTGTACTCGACCACGCCCTGCGGGTCGTTGGCGAAGAGCTGCGGCCGGTAGACGATGCTGGACCCACGGTGCAGCCCGTCGATTTCGGCGCCCGTGAAGCGGATGTCCGACGTGCTGGCGACCGGCCGGAGGACGGTGGTGAGCAGCTGCGGACCCGGCGCCGGCTTGCTCGCGGGCCGGTTCGCGTGCCACGAGCCCACCCATTCGCCGATTTTCGGCGGCGCGAAGCGGGGGACACCGGTGAACGCGGCCAGGAGACTCGCGGCGCCTTCGAGGGTGAACTCGGTGATTTCGTACCGGGTGGTCGAGTGGGCGTTGAGGAACGAGGGAATTTCGGCGACCGTGCGTCCGGGAAGAACCACCGGAAGGATTCTCCGGGTTTCCCGTGGCAGGTCCCTCGTCAGGTTGTCCCTGATCATCGCCGCCTCGAACTGGGAGCCCCGCCCGATGTCGGCGACCTCGTCGCCCTCGGCGCGGCGCTTGTAGGCGGGCGAGGCGATGGCCAGCACGAAGTCCGCCTTGGTGAGGTGTTGGGACGCCCAAAGCGACCAGTCCAGCCGGGAACCGTCGACCCATTGGTCGAAAAAAACCTCCACGCCCAGCTGGGATTGCAGGAAAGTGGCGAACTGCCGGACGAGGTCCTGGTGTTCTGCCGAGTCCTGTGCGTAACTGATGAAGACTCTCGGGCGTTCTCCGTTGGTCATCCAGGCATTCCTTTGAATAACGGATCGAATTACGCCCGATTGAACCGCATGGAATGCGGCGGGGGAGTGTCCCCGGCCGATTGTCCGGCTTCTGTCCAGTATGCGGCCGATCGCGGACGGTACCCGGCACCCCTGCCCGCGCGGGCGCGGCAGCCGCTGATCGTCCGAGAGCAAGTGGAACGGCGACCCGGCAGGGGGTGATCCGCGGCCGAACGGTCCCGGTGGAGGGCGCGACCCCCAACGACGCGCCCGCCACCGGGTCGCCCCGGCATTCCCCCTCGTTCACCGTGCCCCTAGGGTTCCGGACGCCGTCCTCGTTTCGTCCTCGCGCCGGCATTCGCCGCTCCACCTGCGCGTTCGGAAGCCGGGCCGGCCTTGACGACCAGGGGGTTGCGATGGGGTTCCGGATTCTCGGGACGCTGGAAGTGACGGCGTACGGGAGCCGGATCGCCCTGGCGAGCCCGCGGCAGCAGCGCGCGCTCGCCGTCCTGCTGCTCAACGCGGGCGCCGTCGTCCCGGTGGAGCGCATGGTCGACGCGCTCTGGGATGACGAGCCGCCGGTGACGGCGGTGAAGCAGGTGCGCAACTGCGTTTCCGGGTTGCGGGCCCGGCTCGGCGAACTCGGCGCGGCGATCGTCACCGATGGTCCCGGGTACCGCCTGCAGATCGACGCCGACGACCTCGACTCCCTCCGCTTCCGCCGGCACGTCGCGGCGGCGCGGGGACTCGCCGGGCAGGCCAAGCTCGTCGACGCCGTCGAAGAAATCCGGGCCGCGCTCGCCCTGTGGCGCGGGCCCGCGCTCGACGGGCTGCGGACGACCACGCTCGCCGGCCGGGCCGCGCTGCTCGACGAACAACGCGCCGACGCCGTCGAACTCTGCGCCGAATGGCGGCTGCGGCTCGGCGAAACGGGCGAAGTCGTCCGAGACCTGACGGAGTTCTGCGGCGAGCACCCGACGCGCGAGCTGTCCCACCTGCTGCTCATGCGCGCCCTCGCGAAGGAAGGCCGCTACGCCGAAGCCTCGACGCTGTTCCACGGCCTGCGCCGGCGGCTGGCCGACGAACTCGGCGTCGACCCCAATCCCGACCTGCGGCGGCTCCACGAGCAGATCCTCGCCGCGGCCACGCCCGGCGACGGCGAACCCGAGCCGGAACCCCCGGCGCAACACCAGTTCGACCGGGCGGTCACCGAGCTGGCCGAAGCCGTCACGTGGCAGTGGCGCGCCGAAGCCGAGCTGCGTTCGCTGCACCGGCCGCAGCCGATCATGCTGCGCTGGTCGGCGGTCGCGCGCACCGGGAAATCCGCGCCGCGCGGCGACCTCGGCGACATCGCGGCGACGTTCACCGCGTTGCCCGTGCGGCAGCTGGTCGTGCTCGGCGATCCCGGCTCGGGCAAGTCGGTGCTCGCCCTGATGCTGACGCTCGAGCTGCTGCGCACCCGCACCCCGGACGCCCCGGTTCCGGTGCTGTTGTCGCTGGCGTCGTGGGATCCGCGGCGGGAGCACCTCGACCGGTGGCTGGCGGCCCGGCTCGCCGACAACCACCCGGCCCTGCTCAACGCCCGCGAGTACGGGACCGACGCCCCGACCCGGCTCGTCCTCGGCGGCCACGTGGTCCCGGTCCTCGACGGCCTCGACGAGATGCCGGCCGACCTGCGCGTCGCCGCGCTGGACGCCCTGGACCAGACCGTGGGCGCGGGCCGCTCGCTGGTGCTCACCTGCCGCTCCGCCGAGTACGAGCAGGCGACGCGCGAGTCCGGCACAGTGCTGGGCGGAGCCACGGTGGTGCGGCTCGAACCGGTCGTCCGGCAGGAGGCGATCACCTACCTGTCCGCGCGGCAGGGCGAAGACCGCTGGCTTCCCGTCGCCGACCGGCTGCGCCGCGATCCGGACGCCGCGCTGGCCCGGGTGCTGCGGACGCCGTTGATGGTCGATCTCGCCCGGATCGGCTACGGCCGCCCGCCGGCCGATCCCGCGGAACTGCTCGCCGCCGAAGACGCCGCGGCCCTCGAAGGGCAGCTGCTCGACTCCTTCGTCCCCAACGCCTACGCGCAGGTGCCGCAGCCACCGGGGCGGAACCCGAAGACGAGCCCGTCCGGGCGGTACACCGCGGAGCAGGCCACCCGCTGGCTCGGTTTCCTGGCCCGGCACCTCGAACGCGCGCGCAGCCGTGACCTGGCCTGGTGGCAGCTGTACCGCGCGGTGCCCGCCGGAACCCGGTCGGTCCTGGTCGGCGTGCTGGTCGCGGTGTTCTTCGTGATCACCGGCTGGGTCGACGACGGACCGGTGCTGGCGGCGGTCTACGGCTCGTCGTTCGGTGGCGCCGCCTGCCTGGCCCACCGCTTCGGCCGGCCGCCGGAGCCGCTGCGCACGGAGCTGCGGTTCGCCGGCGCGGCCCGGAAGTTCGCCGGCCGCTTCGCGATCGGTGCCGCGGTGGGTGTCCTGCTCGGCCTGGGCTGGTCGCTGGCGGCCGGTCTGGTCGTCTTCCTGGCGCTGGTGTTCGGCCTGGTGTTCGCGGTGCACGTGTGGCTGGCGAAACCGGTCGACGCGAGCCGCGTGTCGAGCCCGCGCACGATCCTGCGCAACGAGCGGACCGGCGCGATCGCGTTGTCCGTGTCGTTCCTGGTGTCCTTGGGGCTGTTCGACGGGATGGCGTTCGCGTTCACGGCCCAAACGCGGTTCCTCCCGGTGCTGGGCGGCCGCTTCGACCTGGCGCTGGCCATCGCGGCCGGGGTGGCGGGCGCGTCGTTCGGGTTCTTCATGGGCCGCGGCGTGGCGGCGGCGTGCTACGGCGTGGCGGCCGCGCTGGTGGGCGGCCAGGTGTTCCCGGCGGCGACGAACGCGGTGACCCCCATCGTGGCCGGCGTGTGTTTCGGCGCAGGCATCGGCATGACGGTCCTGGTGACCCGGGCGTGGGGCAACTACTTCGTCCACCACCTCTGGCTCGCGGCAACGGGCCGCTTGCCGTGGCGCCTGATGCACTTCCTCGACGACGCGCACCGGCGAGGGGTGCTGAGGCAGGCCGGAGGCGTGTACCAGTTCCGCCACGCGCGGGTGCAGGAGAGGCTGGCCGCGCTCGGCGACGACTAGGCCGGGCTTCGCACGGCTTGGCGTTCGGCCTCGGCCACGGCCGTCGCGGTCACCTGCGTCGCGCCGAAGGCGGTGGACACGGCCAGCAGGCTCATCACGGCGAACACCGCGTGCAGGCCGAAGCTCTGGGCGAGCAACCCGCCAGCGAGCGCGCCGAGGGGCCGCGTTCCGTACGCCACGAGGCGGTGGGAACTGTTGATGCGTCCGAGAAGCCGGTCCGGGGTGATCCGCTGGCGCAGGGAGACGGTCGTGACGTTGGAGACGATGAGGCCGACACCGCCGGCGAAGAAGGCGGCACCGATGATCACCGGGTCGGCCGTCAACGCCGGAACACCCAGGGACGCGGCGCCCAAGAAGAAGGCGATGCCGATGGCGCGCGCCGTGCCCAATGCGCGCTCGGCCGGCTCGGCGAAGAACGAACCGGCGAGGCAGCCGGCGGCGACCAGGCTGAGCAGCCAGCCGTAGGCTTCCCCCGACAGCCCCATCGCCGAGTCCGGGCCCACGGCGTACAGCACAAACACGGCCAGGATCGCGCTGCTGGCGAAGTTGAAGACGCCCGTCATCAGGGTGAACGTGCGCAGGATGCCGGTGCGCCACACGAACCGCAGTCCCTCGGCGATCTCGGTGCGCAGCCGGGGGCGCCGATCGGTGGTCCCCACCTTGAACGAGCCGCGGACGAACAGGAGGACGACGACCGCGGCTGCCCAGAGGGCGATCGGGGTGGCCAGCGACAGCGACGCCGCCGTGGCGACGAGCAGACCGGCGGCCGGGGGACCGGCGAGCTCCAGCGCCGTCGTCTCGGCCGCGTACAGCCGGCTGTTCGCTCTCGGCAGCTTGTCGCGCCTCACGAGCTGCGGCACGATCGCCTGGGACGCGGTGTCGTAGCACGTTTCCGCGATACCGGTGCCGAGCGCGGCGACGTACAGGATCCAGATCGAGCCGGCGTCGAGAAGTACGGCCACGAGGAGCCCGGCGAGCAGCGTGGCGCGGGCGACGTTCGCGAGCAGCATCAGCGAGCGACGGTCCCGGCGGTCGGCGATCGCGCCCGCCGGCAACGCGAAGACCAGCCACGGCAGCGTGAACGCGAACGTCAGGCCGGCGATCAGGGCCGGCGAACGCGTGTACCCGATCGCCAGCAGCGGCAGGGCGAACTTGAGGATCCCGTCGGCGAGGTTGGACAGGGCGGCCGACGTCCACAGCCGCCAGTACCCGCCGCCGAGCGATGTCCCCATTGGTGGAGAATTCCACATCGATGGAGAAAAGTCCATCGCCGTGTACTAGCCTTCGCCCATGGCTGAACCCGGAGGTGCTTCCGCGTCGATGCCGCGGCGCGAGGCCACGGTGAGCGAGGCGAAAGCCCTGGCCCACCCGCTGCGGCTGCGCATCCTGCGGCTCTGCTGGCAGAGCGAGCTGACCAACAAGCAGCTCGCCGACCGGCTGGACCGCGATCCCGGGACGGTCCTGTACCACGTGCGCCAGCTGATCGAGGCGGGTCTGCTCGAGCCGGCGCCCGTCCGCACCGGCGACAGCGGCGCGCTGGAGAAGCCCTACCGCGCCAAGGCGCGGTCATGGTGGCTGGACGACCCCCCGAACACCGAGGTCGACGCCGCCTTGGCGCCCATCGAAGCGGTCCAGGACGAGCTGCGCGCGGCGGGCCCCGACTCGGTGCGCATCTTCCTCCGCTTCGCCGTCCACCTGTCCGCCGACGACGCGGCCGAGCTGGAGCGCGCGATCCTCGCGCTCGTCGAGCGGTACGTGTCCACGGACGACGAACGGTCCGCCGAGCCCGCCCACGGCGGGATGATCGTGCTGCACCGCCTGGCCGAATAGCCGCTTGCCGTCACGCGACGGCGAGGTCCTCCGGCGGCGCCCAGAGCGGCACCCCGTCCGCCCGCTCGGGGTGCAGCCAGCGCAGCCTCGCCGCGAGCTGCCCCGCCACCTCCAGGAAACCCCGGACGGTCTCCGGCCGCTCGCCGTGCCGCCAGGCCAGCGACCACGGGTACACCGGCTGCAGCTCCTGCGGCCGGTACGCCGGGATCCCGAGGTCTTCGTACCGCCGGGCGTAGCTTTCGAACTCCAGCAGGTAAGCGCTGTCCGGCGCCCGGGTGAGCGCCGCGTGGCACGTGTCGAACGTGCCCGGGTTGCCCAGCCAGCGCAGGGCCAGCCCGGTGTGCTGCTCCAGCGAACTCAAGTACCGGCCGTGCACGTTGTACAGCGCCGTGCCGGGTGCGTCCGCGAAGACCTCGATCGGACGCTCGTGCACCGACACCGCCGGGCGGCGGGGGTCGCCGGGCCGCCCGACCAGGCGGAACGGCTCCAGCCGCAGCAGCCGGTGCTGCCAGCCCGCCGGGTGGGCCGCCTTCATCGCCCCCGTGACGCGGACGATCGCCACGTCCAGGTGGCCCTCGAGCAGCGCCCTGAGCTGGCGGGCGCTGTCCATCTGGCTCTGGACGAGCCGGATGGCGGGGTGGGCGGCGAGGTAGGCGTCCGCGACCAGCCGGCTCGTGTCCAGCTCGAAGATGTGGGCGATCCGCAGGTGGTGCGGGGCGGGCTCGCGCAGCATCTGGTCCGCGGTGGCCAGCAGCTGCCGGGCCAGGTGCAGGAACCGGTCGCCGCGCGGGGTCAGGGCCACGTGGCGGCTGTCGCGGACCAGCAGGGCGCCGCCGACGTCGGTTTCGAGCTTGCGGATCTGCTTGGACAGCGTCGGCTGGCTGATGAAGAGCTTGGCCGCCGCCCGGCCGAAGTGCAGTTCGTCGGCGACGGTGACGAAGTACCGCACCAGCCTGAGGTCGAGGTCCATGCGGGCCTTCCGCGCGAAGGGTCGGGTGCGCCAACGATGCCACCACGGCTATCGATCCGGGCGCAACGGGTCTTGGACGCCGGGCCCGCCCGTCGGGTTGGCTTCGGGGACCACCCGGACGAACTGGAGGATCCGATGGCCGAACCGGGCACCCCCGTCGTGTTCATCCACGGGCTGTGGCTGCACGCCACCTCGTGGACCCCTTGGATCGACCACTTCCGGGCGGCCGGGTACGCGCCTGTCGCACCCGGCTGGCCGCACGAGCCCGGAACCGTCGAGCCGGCCCGGGAAAACCCGGACGCCGTCGCGGACATCGGCATTGACGACGCCACCGGCCACTTCGCGTCGATCATCGCCGGCCTCGAGCGGCCGCCGGTGATCATCGGGCACTCCTTCGGCGGCCTGATCACCGAGAAGCTGCTGGGGCAGGGCATCGGCCTCGCCGGCGTCGCCATCGACCCCGCCCAGATCAAGGGCGTCCTGCCGCTGCCGCTGGCCCAGCTGCGCGCGGGCCTGCCTGCCCTGGGCAATCCGGCGAACCTCCACCGGGCCGTGTCGCTGACCGAGAAGGAGTTCCGGTTCGGCTTCGGCAACGCGCTGACCGACGAGGAATCGGCGGCGCTGTACCGGCGCTGGACGATCCCGTCGCCGGCCCGGCCGCTGTTCCAGGCCGCGGCGGCGAACTTCGTGCTGCACTCCGAGGCCCGGGTCGACACCCACCGCCCGGACCGCGGCCCGCTCCTGCTGATCTCCGGGACGGCCGACCACACCGTCCCGGACGTCGTCACCCGCTCGACCTTCAAGCAGTACCGCGACTCCACCGCGGTCACCGAGCTGAAGCAGTTCGAGGGCCGGGGACACTCGCTCACCATCGACAGCGGCTGGCGCGAGGTCGCCGACGCCGTGCTCGGCTGGCTGCGCGAGCAGGGGATCTGAGCCCGTGGACCTCGGATTGGCCGGCGCGGTCGCCGTCGTCACCGGAGCCAGCCGGGGCATCGGCCTGGCCGTCACCGAAGCCCTCGTCGCGGAAGGTGCTCACGTCGTGGCCGGCGCGCGCGTGCCGGGACCGGACCTGGACGCCCTCGTCCAGGCGGGGAAAGCGCACGCACTCGCCGTCGACCTCGGCACCGCCGAGGGGCCTGGCCGGCTCGCCGAGCTGGCCCTGGCCGAGTTCGGGCGCATCGACGTCCTGGTCAACAACGTCGGCGCCGTCACCCCGCGGCCGAACGGCTTCCTGCTGGTCACCGACGACGAGTGGACGCGGTCGGTGACGCTGAATCTGCTGAGCGCGGTCCGGGCGACGCGGGCCGTGCTGCCGACGATGGTGACCGCGGGCCGCGGCAGCATCGTCACGGTCGCCTCGGTCAACGCGATCCTGCCCGACCCCGGCGTCATCGACTACAGCGCGGCGAAAGCGGCGCTGGTCAACTTCACGAAGTCGGTGTCGAAGGAGTTCGGGCCCCGCGGCATCCGCGCCAACGCGATCAACCCGGGCCCGGTCGCGACGGACCTGTGGCTCGGGGCCGGCGGGGTGGCCGAAACCCTCGCCGCCACGACCGGCGCGAACCCGGACTCGGTCGCCGAGGAGGCGGCCGGGCACGCCGTCACCGGCCGGTTCACCCGGCCCGCGGAGGTGGCGAACCTGGTGGCCTTCCTGGCCAGCGACCGGGTGGCGGGCAACATCACCGGCGCCACCCTCGCCATCGACGGCGGCTACGCCACGGAAACCCATTGATCACGGGCTCGGCGAGGGTTTCGCCATCGCGCGGGGCCTGCCCCGGACGTGCGAGGCGGGAGTAGGCACCTCGCGGGCGGGGTATTTCCCTCCTGAGAAAGTTCAGAAGGGAATCGCCATGGGAATCCTCGTCGCCCTGCTCGTGGTCTGGGCCGTCCTGGTCGTGCTCGGCATCGTGGTCAAGAGCCTGTTCTGGCTGATCATCGTGGGTGCCGTGCTGTTCGTCGCGACCGGCGTGATCGGGTTCGTCAAACGCGAAGCGCTGGGTCGCCGGCGCTGAGCACAAGTTCGTTCTGGAGTCATACTGTAGGAAGTACCTACAATTGTGCCGGCCCGCGGCCGCCTCTATGCTCGCCGGCATGTCCTCCCCCGATCGGCCGAAGGCGCTGCTGCGCTGGCCCACCTACGTGATGGGCCAGCTGCACCGCAGCGGTGTGGGCCGGATCGACACGGCGCTGGCCGGCCACGGGGTCGCTCTGCGCGACTACTACGTCCTGGTCTGCATCGGCGAGTCCGGTCCGCTGTCGCAGCAGCGCGTCGCGGACCGGCTCGGCCTGGACCGCAGCGACCTGGTGAAGGTGCTCGACCGGCTGGAGGCCGCGGGCTGGGTGTCGCGGGAGCGTGACACCGAGGACCGCCGCCGGCACGTCCTCACCCTCACCGAGCACGGCCACGCCACGGTGGGCAAGGTCGAGGAGGTCTCGAGCGCGGTGACCGGCGAGCTGCTCGCCCGGCTGAGCCCGGGCGAGCGGGAGACGTTGCACCGCTTGCTGCTGAAGGCCTTCGGGGAGCCGTCGGCCTGACTCCGGCCCGGCGGCAGGATTGCCGCTGCGCCGTGGTCGCCGGGTGACCGGCCCGGCCGCATCGGGGCTGATCAAGACCGTGCCGCCGCGCTCCGGCGCGGGCGCGCGGCGAGGCGGGTGCGGCACCGGTGTCCCCGGCTGCCGTGAGACTTCCCGGATCTGCCCGTGAGGGGGGTGCAGATCGACGGGAACCCCGCGGCCCGGGAAGCGGCGGCGAGGCCGTGATCGCTCCACAATGGACCGTCGGGGCGGTGGCCCGCCTCCCCGGCGCCGCGCCCGCGCATCGCCGCCTGCCGGGCCGAAGGCGTGCATGAGCGCCTTCGCGGGTCATTACCTCTTCCGGCGCGGCGCTCCGGGCTGCGCCGCGCGTGACCGACCACAATGGACACTGCCGCGCCGGTGTGGACCAGCCGGCCGCTTTCTCGGCGGCGGAGTCCGATTTCCCGTGATATCCTGATCGTGATCGGACCACTCGATTACCGACAATCCCGCCCCGCCGGCGAGATCTGCCTTGATTCGACGATCGTCTCCGGTTTCCGGCCCTTCGCCCAGCCCTGATCCCTGTCCGGTGTGACGCATGAGCCCGCTGTTCCACGCGAGCGTGCGCGTGGACCGATGTGAAGGGGAATCTCCATGAGTGACACAGTTCTGGCCCAAGCTGCCAACATCAACCCCGGCCTCGCCGCCATCGGGTACGGATTGGGGGCGATCGGCCCGGGAATCGGCGTCGGCCTGATCTTCGCCGCCGTCATCAATGGTACCGCACGGCAGCCGGAAGCGCGCGGGAAACTGCAGACGATCGGGTACTCGACCTTCGTGCTGAGCGAAGTGCTCGCGTTGATCGGAGTCGTCGTGTATTTCATCGCGTCCAACCGGTGAATCGCCCCGCCCGCGCTCGGGCCGCCGCCCGAGCGCGGGCGCGTGCCGCTGCACTGTCCACGGATACGTTGGCACGCTTCAGCTTCCGGTCCGCGCCGGCGAGGTCGATCGCGGACTGCGCTCCTCGACGCCGGGAAAAGATCCGCGGGAGGCGCCGTGTTGTGCGAACATGCGGTGGTGGACACTCTGGCGGGCGCGACCGAAACGGCGGTGATCGTGCCGGTACCGGCCGCGGACGCGGTGGTGGGGCCCTACCGGCAGGCGTTGGACCACTCGGCGGCGTGGGGCGTGCCGGCCCACGTCACGGTCCTCTACCCGTTCCTCCCGCCGGATCGGATCACCGCCGCGGTGGCCGGCGACCTCGGTGAGGTGCTGACGGGGGCTGGTTCGTTCGAGTGCGTGTTCTCGCGGGTCGCGTGGTTCGGGCAGGAGGTGGTCTGGCTGGCTCCGGACCCGGCCGGGCCGTTCCGGGCGTTGACCGAGCGGGTGTGGGGCAGGTTCCCGCAGTGCCCGCCGTACGGCGGGGCCCATCCCGAGGTGATCCCGCACCTGACGATCGGGAGCACCCGCCTCGGCGACCGGCCCGCGCTGAGCCGGGCGGCCGCCGAGGTGGCGGTGAAGCTGCCGATCCGGGCCGGGATCGACCGGGTGCGCCTGATCGCCGGGAACACGGACCCGGGTTCGTGGCGCACGGTGGCCGAGTTCGCCTTGGCGGCGGGCTAGCTCGACTGCATCAGGATGAAGTCGCCGTGGCCGCCGTAGCCGAGGACGTCTTCGGCGTACTGGGTGCCGTCGAACGTCGGCAGCCACCAGCGGTTGCCGATCCGGACCAGCATCGGGTGCGGGATGTTGGTGCCGTACGGGGCGTTCAGCGTGCCGAGCTTGCGCAGGCTCAGGTCGTACACCGGGTACTCCCGCGCGTCGCCGTCGCTGGCGAACAGGTACCAGCGGCCGCCCACCCGCTGCAGGATCGTGCCTTCGGTCTGGTCGACCGAAGTGTCGGCGCCCAGCAGCGTCAGCCCCTGGTCGTAGTCCGCGCCGCGCGGGGCCGCCGCCAGGGCCGGGTGGAACACGAAAGCCGGTTGCTGGGCGGGGCTTTCGACGAACGCGATGTGCCAGCGGCCGTCGATCTTCGTCAGCGCCGGGTCCCACGAACTGACCGTCGTGGGCAGCGGCAGCCGCTCGGTGGGCAGGACGTGCACCCCCGAAAGCACGTCGGCGCGGGTGACCGCGTGGCGCACGTGGACGCCGTTGAACGAGAAGTCGCCCCACGAGCTCATCAGCAGGATGAAGCGGTCGTCGTCGCAGATGATCTGGCCCGCGTGGTCGCCGAGCACGACGCCGTCGCGCGCGAAGAACAGGGTCGCCACCTGCTCCAGCTTCGTCGGGTCGGCCAGGTCGAGCGTCCACACCGCCCAGTGCGCCTGCTGGAAGAACCCCAGGCCGGCGTTGGTCATGGTCAGGTAGAGCTTGCCGTGGCGGATGTAGGGCCGGCCGTCGGCGTACTGCACGACGTGGGGGTCGCGGACGCCGGCCTGGCCGTAGTACCCGGCTCGCACCCGGCCCAGCCGCGCCGGCCCGCGGGTGCCGTAGGCGTACCCCAGCCGGCCCAGTACCGCCGGGTCGCGCAGGTCGATGCGCGCGCGGACCTGGTCGCGCTCGGTCAGCAGCGGCCGCCAGCCGGTACCCCGGTCGGCCAGCACCGTGACCGCGTTTTCGTTGACCACCACGGCGAAGCCGAACGGCGCCCGCAGGTCCGCCGGCGCGGTCTTGACCACGGTGGTGCCGCCGGCCGTGGTGATCTCGATGCCCGCCCGGCCCGCGGCGGCGTCGTAGGTGCCGAGCACCGAAATCCCGGCTCCGGCCAGCCCGGCGACGACCGGCGCGCGGTCGTCGAGCACCTGCACGGTCACCGTCCCGTACGGTGCCTTCGGCCGGATGCCGGTCTTGACGAGCGCGCCGGGCCGGGCGGGGGAGTCGAGCTGGACGAACTTCGGCGCGATCAGGTCGAACGGCCGGAACTGCTCCGTGACGGAGAACTTCAGGTCCGGCGGGGTCGTGCCGGTGGCCATCTTTTCGGGGGTCCGGGTGGCGAAGCCCCCGGCCCGGGGCGGAGCCCCGAGCGACACAGCCGCCTCGGCGGTGCCGCCGAAGAGGCTCGCGGTCACGCCGGTGACCCCCAGCGCGGTGAGGGCACGCAGCACGTCGCGTCGATCGAAGTCGGTCACCTTTGACCTCCGTGATGGGGAACGGGACCTCAGTTTGCAACGTGGCATGCAACGTGGCAACCGCTGTCGGGCGTCATTCCTCGACGAGGGACTCGAGGAGCCCGCCCGCCAGTTCCTCGGCGGGGCGCGTCCATGCGTGACGCAGGGTGCGGAACAGCGCCGCGGCGCGCGTGCCCGGCCAGTCCGGCGGCAGCAGCGCCGGCGGCAGGACGGGGTCGCGGCGGATCAGCAGCAGCCATTCCGCGCCCAGCCGGATGCGGCGGGACAGCTCGTCGCCGGGCTCGCCGGCCGCGCTGCCGCTCCAGCGGCGGAGGAACTGCTCGTAGCCGGCCGCGATCCGGGGCAGGTCCCAGGCTTCGCGGGCGATCCGCACCGGGTCGGTCCACATGAACGGCTCCGCGCGGAACACCTCGGCGTGGTCGAGGAGGTCGAGTTCGGCCAGTGCCGGCGCGATGTCGGCGGCCGACGCCGAGACCCACAGCCCGCTGCGCAGCGGGCCGAACCCGAACCAGCCCAGCCGGGTGCGCAGGGCGTACCGGTCCGCGCGCCGGGTTTCCGGCACCGAAAACGTCAGCAGCGTCCACCGGCCGTCCCAGTGCCGGTCGACGACGTCGCCGTCGAGCTTGCGCTGGCCGTCGCGCAGGACGGCGGTGCCGTGCGCGGTCAGGCTCAGGAACGCCCGCCGTCCCCGGCGGACGGTGCGGAGCAGCTGGCGGCGGCTCATCCGGCTCAGCGTCGCCCGCGTCGCGTGTTCGCCGACGCCGAGGCGTTCGAGCGCGGCGATGACCCCGCCGGTCGACACGGCGATCCCGCGGTCCAGCACGTGGTCGCCGAAGAGCGTGAGCAGCAGGGCCTCGGGCCGCACGCCCGGCACGCCCTCGTCCTCCGCCCAGCCGGCCGCTTCGAGCATGCGCCACCTCCGGGGTCCAACCTACCCGGCCGGATTCTTCGCTGTTTCGACGACGATCATCATCGATTTGTCCGGCATTTCGCGACCATTACCGAGTTCGAAAGTTTCGGTCGGCCGGAATGGTTGATGAATTGTTGACGGTCGTCGTCGATCTGCCTAACCTCGGTCGTGAGGGGGATCGCCGACCGGAGGTCACCGATGAGTGGATTCAGAACGGCGTTCGTGACCATGGCCAGTGCCCTGCTGATGGCCGTCACCTCGGCCGTCGTCCCCGCCCCGGCGTCGGCCGCTTCGCTGGTCGAAGTGACCGGCTTCGGGAACAACCCGGGCGGGATGCGCATGCACGTCTACGTGCCGGACGCCCGGCCGGCCAACCCCGCGATCGTGGTCGCCATGCACGGCTGTGGCGGTTCGGGGCCCGGGTTCTACTCCGGCAGCGAGTTCGCCTCGCTGGCCAACCGCTACGGGTTCCTCGTCATCTACCCCAGCGCCCAGCAGCAGGCCGGGTTCGGGAACTGCTTCGACACCTGGTCGGACGCGGCGAAGCGCCGGGGTGGCGGCAGCGATCCGGTTTCGATCGTCTCGATGGTGACCTACGCCGAACAGCACTACGGCGGCGACCCGAACCGCGTCTTCGCCACCGGTTCTTCTTCCGGCGGCATGATGACCAACGAAATGCTCGCCCTCTACCCGGACGTCTTCAAGGCGGGCGCGGCGTTCATGGGCGTCCCCTTCACCTGTTTCGCGAACGCCGCGGACTTCCCGCCGTGGAGCAGCAAGTGCACCGGCGGCGGCGGCGCGAACCGCACGCCCCAGCAGTGGGGTGACGCGGTCCGCCAGGCCTACCCCGGCTACACCGGTCCCCGCCCGCGCGTCCAGCTGTGGCACGGCACCGCCGACACGCTCGTGCCGTATTCGCTGCTGCAGGAGGAAATCGAGCAGTGGACCAACGTGTTCGGCCTGAGCCAGACGCCGACGTCCACGGACACCCCGCAGGCCGGCTGGAACCGCCGCCGCTACGCCGACAGCACCGTCAAGGTCGAGGCCTACAGCATCCAGGGTGCCGGGCACAGCCTGCCGGCGGCCGGGATGGCCGCCGCCGCCATCGCCTTCTTCGGGCTGAGTGGGTGACCGCTTTCGCGGGCCACCGCGCCGGCGGGGACCGAACCCCGCCGGCCGCGGAACGGCTCATCCGGAGTGTTCGGCGGACGGCAGGTGGACGACGACGTCCAGTCCGCCGGCCGGGCGAGCGGCGAAGGTGATCTCACCCCGGTGCGCGGCGACGATCGCGTCCACGATGGACAGTCCGAGGCCGGTGCCGCGGTCGGTGTGGATCCGGGTGCCGTCGCCGCGGACGAACGGCTCCCGGAGCTGGTCGACGGCCTCCGGCGCGATCGGTGCGCCGCTGTTCCCGATGCGCAGGAACACCCGCCCGTCCCCGCCGCCGGTGGCGACCTCGACGTGACCTCCGGAACGGTTGTGGCGAACGGCGTTGTCGACCAGGTTGCCGCACAGGAGTTCCAGCAGGACCGGTTCACCGCGGACCGGCGCGGGCCGCAGGTCGGCCCGCACGGTGAGCTCGACACCGTCGAGGCTGTTCGCCACGACCTCGGCGAGGTCGACGCGGTGCCGGACACCGGCGCCCGCCTGGCTGCGGGCCAGCGCCAGGAGCCCGTCGAGGGTGCGCCGGCTCTGCTCGACGGCGGTCCGGACGTCGCCGGCCATGGCCAGCAGCTCTCCGGTACCGGGCCGGCTGTCGAGGGTGACGTCGATGGCGGTGCGCATCGTGGTCAGCGGGGTGCGCAGCTCGTGGGCGGCGTTGGCGGTGAACATGCGCTGGCTTGCGAGCACCCGGTCGCGTTCGGCGACGCCGTGCGAGATGCGGTCCAGCATCCCGTTGACGGTGCCGGCCAGGGTGGCGAGCTCGTCGAGGGGCGTGGTGACCGGCACCCGCTCGGACAGGTTCTCCGCCGAGAGCCGTTGTGCGGTGGCGGAGATCGTGCGGATGGGGCGCAGCACCCGCCCGGCCACCAGCCACCCCACGGCCGCGGCGAGCGCCGTCACCACCGCGAGCGCGATCGCGGCCTGGGTGATGAAATCGGTGAGGGTGACCGCCTGGATCGTGGGTGGCAAGGGCGGTATCCCCTCCGGCCCCGGTGACGGGCCGAGCGTGATGACCGATACCCGGTGGGCCCCGTTCCGGCGCATCAGCAGGTAGGTGATTGTGGTCAGGAGGGTGCCGGCGGCGAGGACGAGCACGGCGTAAAGGATCGTGAGCCGGCCGCGGGCGGTCATGTGACGATCCGGTAGCCGGCACTCGGCACGGTCGCGATGGGCGGCGGGTCGCCGAGCTTGCGCCGCAACGTGCCGACGGTGATCCGGACCGCGTTGGTGAACGGGTCGGCGTGCTCGTCCCACACCTTGTCCAGCAGCGTTTCCGCGCTCACCACCGCGCCGCCCGCGGCGAGCAGGTGCTCGAGCACGCCGAACTCCTTGGGCGTCAGGTGCAGGAGGCGGCCCGCGCGCTCCGCGGTGCGCCGTGCGGGATCCAGCACCACGTCGCCGGCCCGCAGGACCGGCGGCGTCGCGGGCGCGCTGCGGCGGGACAGCGCCCGCACCCGGGCGACGAGCTCGGAGAACGCGAACGGCTTGCCGAGGTAGTCGTCGGCGCCCAGCGTGAGCCCGTCGACCCGGTCCTCGACCGTGCCGGACGCGGTGAGCATCAGGATCCGCGCCGCGCCGTGCCCGGCGAGCTCGCGGCACACCGTGTCCCCGTGCACCACGGGCAGATCCCGGTCCAGCACGACGACGTCGTAGGGCGTGACCACGCACTTGTCCAGCGCGGAGCGCCCGTCGAACGCGACGTCGACGGCGAACCCGTGCTTGCGCAGGCCGGCCGCGACGTACTTGGCCAATGGTTGCTCGTCCTCGACCAGCAGCACCCGCACCGGGCCAGTGTCCCGCGCGCGACATATGGATCACGTATGGGCCGGCCATCGGTCCCGCAGCGGCCGTGCTCGGTAGACCTTCGGCCATGACCACGACACGACGATCCGCACTGGGCCTGCTCGGCGCCTCCGGTGCGCTGCTCGCCACCGGTGCTGTCGCCGGAGCCGCTTCCGGCCCCGCCGTCGGCCCCACCTCCGTTGACGTGCGCGCGTTCGACCGGTTCGTGAAGGAACAGGCGGCCGTGGACGCGTTCTCCGGCAGCCTGCTGCTGGTCCACCGGGGACGACCGGTGCTGGCCAGGTCCTACGGCCGGGCCAACGCCGCCGCTCCCAACGGCCCGGACACCCTGTTCGCCATGGCCTCGGTGACGAAGCTCTTCACGGCGGTGGCCATCGCCCAGCTCGCGCAGGCCGGCAAGCTCGCCTACACCAGCACGCTGGGCAGTTTGCTGAGCGGGTTCCCCGCCGCGATCGCCGACACCGTCCAAGTCCACCACCTCCTCACCCACACGTCCGGCTTCGGCGACACCTTCACGATGCCCGGGTACCTCGAGGAAGCACTCGCCTGGACCGACGTCGACCAGGTGATGAACGGCACGACGGACTACATCCGGCGCAGCTCGCCGGAGTTCACCCCCGGAGCCGGGTCCCGCTACAGCAACGCCGCCTACCACCTGCTCGGCGCGATCGTGGCCCGGGTGTCCGGGAAGTCCTACTACGACTACGTGCGTGAGCACGTGTTCCGCCCGGCCGGCATGACCACCACGGACTTCTGCACCAGGCCGCAGTGGCACACGGATCCCCGCATCGCCCACCCCTACGCGAAACAGCCGTCCGGCGGACGCGCCGACACGATCGACCAGCGGCTGTACGTCGGCACGCCCGCCGGCGACGCCTTCACGACGTGCGCCGACCTGGCGCGCTTCGCCGCCGCGCTGCAGGGCTCGACGCTGCTCGACCGCGCCTTCACGGGCATCACGCTGAGCGGCAAGGTGCCCCCTCCGCCGCAGCCCGGCCCGCCGCCCGGCGGGACGCCCGGCGCTCCGCACGTCGCGTTCCAGTGCTACGGCCCGGTGACGTTGCTGGTCGGCAACCAGTGGGTGACCGGCCACGGCGGCGGCGCCCCCGGCACGTCGACCGACTTCCAGATGTACCCCGACACCGGCTGGGTGTCGGTGATCCTGAGCAACTACGACTACGACGGCGGGCCCCCGCCGGTGGTGAAGAAAGCGCGCGACATCCTCACCGCGTGACCCGGCGCGCTCAGGCGGTGAGGACCTTCAGCGCGGCGGCGTGCACCCCGGGCGCGGCGGCCAGGTACGCCTGGCTCATCAGGTCCCACGGCTCGCCGTCGAGGCCGGTGACGACGCCACCGGCTTCCTGGACCAGCAGCACGCCGGCGGCGTGGGAGCGGACGTTGTCGAACTGCCAGTGCAGGTCCATCCGGCCCGCGGCGACCTGGGCGAGCTGGTGACTCACCGGGACGGAGATCCGCACGTACAGCGCGTGCTCCGACATCGCGGTGAACGAACGGCCCATCCGGGCCAGGAGCTCGGCGTCCTGGCCGGCCTGGGCCTGGCCGGTGCCCGTCAGCGCGCCGTCCAGCGACGTCTTGGCGGAGACCTGCAGCCGCTCGCCGTTGAAGTGTGCCCCACCGCCTTCGCGGGCGGTGAACAGTTCGCCGAGCACCGGGAAGAAGAGCGCTGCCAGCACAGGACGCCCGTCGCGGACGAGGCTCACGCCGATGTTCCAGTCGGGCATGCCCTGCACGGCGTTCATGTTGCCGCCCACGGGGTCGATGAGCCACCACTCGCCCGCGGGCATCGGCCCGGAGCCGTGTTCGTCGTCGAGCCACTGCGCCTCCGGCCGGATCGCGGTCAACGCCGGCCGCAGCACGTCGGTGACGGCGGTGTCGTTGGCGTGCAGGCTCTTCAGCAGTTCGGTCAGCCCGGACGGGCGGGACGCGGGGGAGTAGCGCTCCAGCATCCGGGCCCCCGCCTCGCGGACGGCAGCGGCGGTGGCGGTGATCAGGTCCTGGCTCATGGTTCGTCCCAACTCCTGTGGTTGTCTTGCGTTCGTGCAACTCGACTTGAACTTGCTCACGGTGCTCGACGCGCTGCTGGAAGAGGGCAGCGTCATGGGCGCGGCCGAGCGGCTGCACCTGTCGTCACCGGCGGTCAGCCGCACCCTCGGCCGGCTGCGGGCGGTGACCGGCGACGACATCCTGGTCCGCACCGGCCACACGATGGTGCCCACGCCGTACGCCGTGGCGATCCGCGAGGACGTGCACCGGCTGGTCCGGCGGGCTCGCGAGGTGCTCCTGCCGGTCCGCGAGCTGAACCTCGGCGAACTGGACCGCGTCTTCACGATCCAGTGCCACGACGCGCCGGCCGCGTCGGTCGTCCCGGTGCTGGCCGACCGGATCCGGGAGCAGGCTCCCGGCGTGCGGCTGCGGGTGCTGGCCGAGCACTCCGCCGACACCGACGACCTGCGCCACGGCCGCGTCGACCTGGAGATCGGCGGTGGCCGGCCGCACCTGCCGGAGTTCCGGTCGGCGGTGCTCGGACACGACACCCTGGTGGTGGCGATGCGCCGGGGCCACCCGGCGGCCGGCGGCCTCGACCTGCGGGAGTTCGCGGCTCACCCGCACGTGCTGGTCTCCCGCCGCGGCCGCCTCACGGCACCGATCGACGAAGTGCTGGCCGCGGACGGCCTGCGCCGCCGCGTGATCGCGTCCGTGGCGACCCTCGCCACCGCGCTGCAGCTGGTCGTCCGCAGCGACGCGCTGGTCAGCTGCACGGCCGTCCTCAGCCGTCCGCTCATCGACGCGTTCGGGCTGATCACCCGCCCGCTGCCGACCGGATCCCCGGCCGCGGAGATCTGCTGCACCTGGCACCAGCGCTACGACTCGGACCCGGCCCACACCTGGCTGCGCGACCAGGTGCAGGCCGCCTTCGAGGAGATCACCGCCTGACCCCGGCGGCTCCCCGCCGGCCGAGCTAGTCAGGCAGCGGGAGCGCGATCGTGCCCGGGAAGCGGGGCGTTTCGGCCTCGTCGAGCATCGCCGCGGCGACCGTCGCCCGGCTGATCACCGCGGCGAAGTCCAGCGGTGGTCCGGCTTCCAGCCCGACCGTGCGCCGCCCGGGGCTCTCCGGGCCGTCGGTGAGGAGTCCGGCGTGGAACACCGTGCCGCCGGCGGCGAGGATCGTCTCGTCGGCCTCGATCTTGTCGCCCAGCCGATCGCCCAGCATCGACGCGAGGGCACCGGCGGCGGCGCCGGCCACCTCGGCCGACTTGCCCGTGCCGTACGCGCCGAGCCAGATGATCCGCGACGGCCCGGCGGCGACCACCGCCTTCGCGCCCGCCAGCAGCACCCCCGCCCGGTCGGTGCCGAGTCCGGAAAGGACGGTCGAGCCGGCGAGGGCGATGCTCGCCGGATCTTCGACGTCGCCCGCCACTTTGTGCAGCCGGGCCGAATCCGGAACGGCGATGCGGTCCGGGTCGCGGGCGATCGCGGTGACGGTGTGCCCGCGCCGCATGGCTTCCCGGGTGAGTGCGAGTCCGGTCCGGCCGGACGCCGCGAGGACGGTGAGGTTCATGCCGACCACGCTAGAGTCAGCACGGATTAACTACAAATGCAAGTTCGGCAACTAATGATTTACCGAGACGCAAGGGACGGCCGGCGCAGCCGGCCGCCCCCTCGGCTCAGCGGTCCGAGCCGGTGAGCGGCGCCGGCGTGTAGCGGAGGTAGCGGCCCGGCGCACCGAGCCCGGCCGCGGCCGCGTTGAGGTGCTCGGGCCGGAGGTCGGGCCAGTGGCCGGTTTCGACGCGGGATTCCAGGGCGTGCAACGCCGCCAGGGTCTCCGACGGCCGGAACGCGCAGTGCCCGGCCGCGTCGACGTAAGCCTGCCGCAGCAACGGTTCCCGGCCCGCCGCGCGGACCCGGTGGGCGTACCGGTTCTCCTGCTCGACCGGAACCAGGTGATCCGCGGTGGTGTGGATGGTGAGCTCCGGGACGCGGAGCCGCCCGGTCGCCGTCGACGTGCGGGCGAGCGTCCCGACAGCCTGCCGATCGGGCTTGATGTCCGCGTGGCGGGTCAGCTCGGCCAGGTCGGCGTCGAGGTCGAGGCCCGCGGTGCGGTACAGCGCCCGGACCTGCCGCGCCAGCGGGCTGCCGGACAGCAGCGCGCGGTAGTCGACGCCGGCGTTGAACGCGCTGTTCCCGCCGGCCGCCAGTTCGATCTGGTAGCGGCCGGACATCACGAACCCGAGCACGAACTGCGCCAGGGCCTGCTGCTGTTGCTGTTCCTGACCCGCGTAGTCGGCGGGCCCGGGCGGCGCGTCCCCGGTCAGCCACGGCGGGGTGTTCATCAGCGCGGCACCGAGGGCGATCCGCGCCCGGCCGGCCGCGGTGCCCTGGCCGTCGGTGACGATCTTCGTCAGCGCCGCGCCGGCCGCGCTCGCTTCCTCGGCGCTCGCGTAGCGGACGAGCTTCACCGGCTGCGTCGGCGCGAGCAGGCGGGACAGTGCGTACTCGCCGTCGAGCTGGTAGTTGTTCAGGTTCAACGCCCCGGCGACCAGGCCGCAGGTGGTCAGCGCACCGTCGAGCCGCCCGTTTCCGGACTCGGCTTCGAGCGCGCTGACCAGCCCGCCCATCGACGTGCCCCACGCGATCGTGCGGCGGGGCTCGCCGATCTTCCGGACGAGCTCGTCGAGCGAGGCGAACTGGTCCCGCGGGGCGGAGGCGAGCGCCCACCACGAAGGTCCGCTGTAGGAGGAGCCGACGAGCGCGTAGCCGGCCGCGAGCAGGGCCTGCCCGGTCGGCTCGTCCGGGGCGTCGCGCGCTTCCAGGGGGCCGAAGCCGTGGCTGTAGAGGATGACGGTCCCGTTCCAGGCGCCCGGCACGTCCGCCACCCAGCTCGCGCCGTCCGGCAGCACGCCGGTGTAGTGCGCGGGGGTGGCGGCCTGCGCCGTGCTGCCCGTCGTGAGGCCGAACGCGGTCAGCATCGTCACGGCGACGGCGCCGACCCGGCGCAGCCACCGGCTCATCGTCGGTTTCCTTCCCGCTGGGCGGCCGCGGGGACGGCCGCCTCCGGCGTGAGGTCGCGGCGGTGCGTCTCCCGCAGCGCCAGCACGCAGACGGCGGAGAGGACGCAGAACGCGGCAATGGTCCACGACACCGGAGTGGTCGAACCGCCGCCGTTGGCGCGCTGGAGCTCGGCGAAGATCAGCGGGGCGAACCCGGCGCCGAGCCCGGCGAGCTGGTAGCCCAGCGACGCGCCGGTGTACCGGTTTTCGGTGGCGAAGAGCTCGGAATAGAGGGCGGCCAGTGGGCCGTACATCATCGGGTGGATCACGCCCTGGCCGATCACCAGCGCCAGGACCAGCAGCAGCCCGCTGCCGCTGCGGACCATCGGGAACAGCAGGAACCCGAAGATCGCCATGGCGGCCACGCCGGCCAGGACGACCGGGCGCCGTCCGATCCGGTCGGACAGCGCCGACCACAGCAGTATCCCGGCCACCGCGCAGGCCGAGGACAGGGTGAGCGCGTTGAGCACCTCTTGGCGCGGGTGTCCGTGCTGGACGCCGTAGGCGAGCACGAACGTGGTCAGCGTGGCCTGGACGACGAACGCGGCGAGCCCGACGCCGACGCTCAGCAGCAGCACCCGCGGGTGGTCCCGCAGCACGGCGACGACCGGGAGCCGGCGGCGTCCTTCCTTGCGGGCGGCCAGGAACGCGGGCGTCTCGTCGACGCGGGACCGCACGAACAGGCCGATGGCGAGCAGGACGATGCTGAGCAGGAACGGGATCCGCCAGCCCCAGGCGAGGAAGTCCGCTTCGGAGGTGAGCCCGGCGGTGGCGGACATGACGAGCGTCGAAACGACCATGCCGCTCGGCGCGCCGGCGTTGGTGAAGCCGGCCCACAGGCCGCGCCGGGACCGCGCGTGTTCGGCGGACATCAGCACGGCGCCGCCCCACTCGCCGCCGACCGCGATGCCCTGGACGACGCGGAGCAGGACCAGGCCGAGCGGGGCGACCGGGCCGATCTGGTCGTAGCCGGGCAGCAGGCCGATCAGGAAGCTCGCGACGCCCATCAGGGTCATCGTCAGCACGAGCATCCGCTTGCGGCCCAGGCGATCGCCGAAGTGGCCGAAGATCAGGCCGCCGAGCGGGCGGGCGAGGTAGCCGGTGGTGAACGTGCCGAAGCTGGCGACCGTGGCCAGTGCCGGATCGAGGTCGGCGAAGAAGACCTTGCCGAAGACCACCGCGCTCGCCGTGGCGTAGAGAAGGAAGTCGTAGTACTCGATGAGACTGCCGAGGAAGCTGGACGCGACGGCTCTGCGGAGCTGAGTGCTCATGAGGTTCACCCTCGTCTTCGGGGGCGGGGCACTGCGGAGGGCTGGTTCGTCCGGGTGCGGACGACGGGTTAGCGGGCCCCAACGTTAGTCAGGGGCATGACGGCCGTCAATATTGTGCACAACATCAAGTGGCCGGGTTACGCTGGCGTCCGTGACGCACCCCGCCGAGACCTCCGGGCCCCGCCCGAAGTCCGTCATGCTCACGTTCCTGGGCATCCACCTGCTCGGCCGGGCGAGCGCGATCTATTCGGGCAGCGTGATCGACGTGTTCGGCCGCGTCGGCGTCTCGGAGGAGGCGGTCCGCTCGACGCTGACCCGCATGGCGGGCACCGGCTTGCTGACCCGCCACCGGCACGGGCGGAAGGTCTACTTCGGACTCAGCGAGCGTCTCGCCGCGGTCCTCGAGGACGGCAGGCGGCGGATCTGGGAGACCGGCGCGGTCAACCGGGCCGAGGACGGCGGCTGGACCCTGGTCGGCTTCTCCTTGCCCGACACCCGCCGCGGCGACCGGCACGACCTGCGCAGGCAACTGACCTGGGCCGGGTTCGGCCTGCTGCAGAACGGCTTGTGGGTCGCCCCCGGCGCCCGGGACGTGACGGCCATCGTCGAGCAGCTCGGCCTCGACGGGCACGTCACCGTCTTCACGGCGCACCCGGCGAAGCCGACGGAAGCGGCCGAGCTCGTCCGCAAAGCCTTTGACACGGCGACGATCGCCTCGCGCTACCACGACTTCATGGAGAAGTGGGACGGCGGGAAGCCGTCGTTCCCGGACGATCTGACGCGGCAGCTGATGCTGCACTCGGACTGGCTGCACGTCGTCCGCCGCGATCCGCACCTGCCGGCCGGGCACCTTCCCCGCGACTGGCCCGCTTTCCAGGCGGAGACGTTGTTCCGCAAGCTGGTTGGCGGGTGAGACGCTCGAACCGATGCCGACCGCGGATCAGCCCGCCGGGTAGGCGTGGCGGCCGGCGGGCCCGGGGCGGGCGGAATCCGCCCGCCCCGGGTGGTTCACCGGATCAACGCCGGCAAGGGTTGCCCGCCGGGTGCGCGGCGGTGCCGTGCACGTCGGCCTGCGACTCCGCCAGCACGATCTTCGCCAGCGGGGTTTCCAGCGCGACGGCCTGCTGCTTCACGACGCCGTTCGCGATGGTCTGGCCGTTCAGCTTCAGCGAGCCGATGACCAGCGCGATGGTCACCGGGGCCGTGCCCACTGTGACCGGGACGCCGTTGATCTTCAGCGAGGCGACGCTCGAGCTGCCGGTCAGCGCCGGGGCCAGCCCGCCCGGAGCCGGCTGGCAGGTCGCCGCCGCCTGGGACTGGATCACGCCCAGCTCGATGGTCAGCCCGACCGTGCTGATCACCGTCTTGTCGATCTTGGCCGAGGCCTGAGCGTGGTCACCGGCCGCCGGAGCCGCCGACTGGTTGTCGGGGGCCAGGTCGGTCGAGGCCGTCAGCGCGTGGGTCTCCACCTTGATCAGGCCGGCGTTGAGCGTCGCGTCGAGGACGGTCTTGCTGTCGTCGGCGCAGGGCAGGTTCGCCGGGTTCGCCACGGCCGCGGTGATGCCGATGACGTTCGCGGCGGTGCCGGTGCAGGAGAAGACGCCGTCGCGGTCGTCGTCGACGATCGTGCCGACGCCGGTCGGGTCGACCAGCCCGGCGCCGGACGGCGCCGACAGGGTGACGGTGAACGTCTCGTCCGGCTCGTCGATGGTGTCCGGGTTGACCAGGACGGTCACCGGCTTGGTCGTTTCGCCGGGTGCGAAGGTCACGTCGCCGCTCGCCGCCTGGTAGTCGGCCGGTGCGGTCGCCGTGCCGTTCGCGGTGGCGTAGTGCACCGACACCGGGTTCGGGCTCGCGCCGCCGAGCAGCGACACGGTGAAGGTGGCCGGCACCGGCGCGCCGCCGGAGCCTTCGTTCACCGTGACGTCGTTGATGCTCAGGCCGAGCACCCGCACCGTCGTCGTCTCGACGAACCCGCGGGACACGCCGTCGACCAGGTAGTCGACCGTGCAGTGGTAGGTGCCGGGCGCGGCGTCGGCCTTGGCGGCGACGGTCTCGGTGAACGTCGCGACGTCCCCGCTGGGCACCTTGACGCTCGCCGGGGCGTTGGTGAGCGTCAGCTGCGGGTCGCAGGTGGTGACCTTCGGCGTCACCGTGACCTCGATGGACTTGATGCCGGCGAGGATGGCCTGCGACACCTGGTTCGACGGCACGTTGTTCAGCAGCACGCCGCCGGTGGCCGTGGCGATCGCGCTCGCCTGGCCGTCGGCGTCCAGCGCACCGACGTTGACCGCGACCACGCGGATGTTCGCCGCCTTGAGCGCGTCGATGGTCTGGGCCAGGGTGTGCCCGCCGCTGGGGTCGTGCGACGGCGCGTCACCGAACCAGGCGATGATGCGGGTGCCGTCCGGGCGGAAGGTGACCGCGCCGGAGGCCAGTTCGTAGAGCGCGTTGAGGTCGGCTTCCGGGAGGTCACCGCCGCCGGACGCGGTCCACTGGTTGATCCCGGTCTGCACCGCGGCGGTGTCGCCGGTGATGCCCTGGTTGACCTTGAACGGCACGGAGTCGGTGAAGTCCTTGTACTCGGCGACGCCGAACTGGGCGGTCGGCTGCGCGGCGAGGACGTCCCCGGTGATGGCACCGGCGTTCGTGCGGACGTTGTCGATCGCGCCGGCCATGCTGCCGGTGGTGTCGGCGAGCAGGACGAGGTCGGGGTTCGGGGGGACGGCGGAGGTGGTGACGTGCTTGGTGATGGTGGTGCTCTGCCCGGCGGAGAGCGTGAGGTCGACGGTGGCCGGATCGACCCCCGGCGGCGCCGCGGCCGCCACCGCGGCCGGGGTGAGCAAGGCGCTGACCGTGATCAGCGCGACGAACAATGATCTCCGCGACATGGACTTCCTTCCGAAGGCGGGATTATTGCGGGTTGCCTCGGGAAGACGGAGAACGCCGGATTTCGTTAGCAGCAGGGGAATCGTCACTCGGAGCGCCCTGTGTCAAGGAGCTCAACGGGCTACGGAACCGGATCGGGACCACGCAAACCATGGGTTCGCCGCCCCGGAACACCGTGGCTCGCCGGGCGGGTTCACTCGGTTCAGCGACGCTCCGGCACACCCGGTACGGGGTGATCTTCGCGGCCGCGGCGGTTTTCGCCGTGCGGGAAGCGAATTTCCGCCCGGATGTCGTAGTGCGGGACGCGCTCAGCGGTCCGCTCGGCCCGTCCCGCTCGACCGGCCGAGGTCGGCGAGCACCGCGCGGGCCGCCCGGGTGCCGGACGCCAGGGCGCCTTGGAGCGAGCTCGTGTCCCGGTGGTCCCCGCACACGTATCGGCCCTCGCCCAAGCGGACGGCACGCCGGAGCTCGTGCGGTGGTGGCATCGCCGGGAGCCCGTGGGCGATCTCGTACCGGGCGACCAGCGGCCACCGCGTCGCGTCCGTGCGGTACATCCGGCCCAGCGCCCGGCGCACCTCGGGTTCGGGCAGCGTCGTCAACGCCGACGCGCTCACCAGTGCCGCCCCCGGCGGGGCGTAGGTGGGGCACACCTCGCTGAGGACGCTGGTGCTGGTGACCGGTCCGCCACGGGCGTCGATCACGATGACCGGCTCGCGCAACGGTGACCGCGGTGGGGCGAAGTACCACGTCATCCCGCTGTTCCACCGCGGCCGGGCGACCCCGGTGAGCCGGGCGGCCGTGGACCCGTCGGTCGCGACGACGACCGCGCGTGCCGTCCACACCGCGCCGTCCGCCGTGCGGACCCGGCCCGGCCGGACCTCCTCGACCGGCGTGCCCAGGTGGACGGAAGATGTCGGCAGCACCCGGGCGAGCTGCCGCGGCAGCTCGCCCATGCCCAGCGCCGGCAACGACGGCGCCGAGCGCAGGAAGCTGCGCCACACCAGCTGGAAGAACCGGGCCGAGGTGGCCAGTTCGCGCTCCAGGAACACCCCGGACAGGAACGGCCGGAACACGGTTTCCACCGCCCGCGCCGACACGCCGGCGTGGCGCAGTTCGTCGAGCGTCGTGCGGTCGGCGCGGTCGATGATCGACCGGGCCGGACCCGCGGCGACGCGGGCGGACAGCGCGCCCAGCGCGGCCAGGTCCTTCGCCGACAGGTATCGCCGGGCCGCGATGTCGCGCAGCGCCTTGGGCGTGTCCAGCGGGTTCCCCAGAAGGGAGACGCGGTCGTCGTCGGCCACCCGGACCGCGCGCCAGAACCGGCCGAGGTCCAGGGCGCCGACGTCGGCCAGGCGCCGGATCGCCGGGTAGGCCGGGTTGAGGATCTGGAACCCGCGGTCTAGGCGGAAGCCGTCGACGACGTCGGTGCGCACGCGGCCGCCGACGTCGTCCGCGGCTTCCAGCACCGTGCTCGGCACCCCGGCCCGGTGCAGGGTGATGGCGGCGGCCAGCCCGGCGAGCCCGGCGCCGACGATGACGACTTCGTGGTCCGGCACCCCGCTCACCCGCCGAAGTGCTTCGTCGCGGCGAGCCGGTTCAGCAGGCGGATGCGGCCGCGGTTGGGCACCGAGCGCAGCGGGTGCCCGGCGAGGCCCCAGCCCGCCAGGAGGGTGTTGGCCGCGGCCCAGCCGGTGGTGGCCGCGCGTTCCATCAGCGCGACCGGGAGGTCGATCCGCACACCGTCGCCGGCCAGCGCCAGCGCCGGGTCCGGTGTCCCGACTGTCGGACGCCGCGCGAAGTCGCCGAGCCCGAAGAGCGGGCAATCCTCGCGCCACAAGGAAATCGACGCCGTCACCCGCGCGGCGAGCGTCTCGGGGTAGATCGCGTGCAGCCGGTCGTCCACGGCTTTCGCCAGCGGCTCGCGGTCGTCGGTCGTGGCCGCGTACGCGTGCAGCTCCACGACCGAGCCGCCGGTGCGGGCCGCCCACCGCCGTGCCTCGCCCTCGTAGCGGTCGAGCAGGCTGATGTTGTCCAGCGGCGGCACGCTCCCGGTGCCCAGGAAGGGCGGCCGGGCGGCATCGACGGGCCGGTCGAGCCAGAGCCGGCGGACGAGGAACGGCGGTGCCGTGCGCAATCCGGCCACGCCGGCCCGCCACTCCGGCGTGCCGAGGCCGGGTGACGCGGCGACGATCTCGCGCAGCCCCCGCACGTCACAGGCGAGCACCACGGAGTCGAACCGCGCGGTGTCCTCGGCCGTCGTGATCGCGAACCCGTCGGAGATGCGGTCGAGCGAGGCCACCGGCGTGCCGGTCCGGATGGTGACGCGGCGGCCGGCCAGGTAGCCGGCGAGGGGGTCCCACAGCGCCTGCGGGAACGGCTCGGCCGGCACGTCGAACACGAGACCTTCGCTGGAGCCCAGGAAGTACAGGTGGAACATGGTCGCCAGCTCCGCCGCGGACAGCTCGCGGGGATCGGCGAAGAAGCTCCGCGAGAACACCTCGAACGCCAGGTGCTTGGCCGCTTCGGGGAAGTTGATCGCGTCGAGGAAGCTCGCCGCGTCGGTGCCGTCGAGCCGGTGGTAGGTCTCCGGGACGCTGACCGTCGCCAGCGGCAGGGCGCCGCGGCCGTTGATGCGCACCAGGTCCCGCGGGGTGAACGTCGGGCTGCGCCAGGCGAACGCCAGCGCGTTCCACGGCGGTGTCCGGGGGAGCCCCGCGAAGGTGTCCGTCCGGCCCTGGGCGTCCAGCAGCGGGTAGTCGGCCAGCGGGGTCAGCCGGTCGAGCCGGGGATCGGTGCGCATGAGCAGCGACCGCAGGTTGTAGTACTGGCGAAAGAAGGCGTGGAAGCCCCGGCTCATCGTCACCGCGGTGCCGTCCGGCAGCCGGTCGGCCCAGCCGCCGACCCGCCCGCCGAGGTGGCCGTCGCGCTCGAAGAGCGTCACCGTGACGCCTCGCTCGGCCAGCCCGGTGGCCGCGGTGAGGCCCGCGATGCCGCCGCCGACGACCGCCGCCGTGGGGCGCCGGCCGAGCAGCCCGGCGTCGGCCAGGCCGGGCGGGGCCGGGCGCGTCTCGATCCGGCGGTCGGTGCCGAGGGGGCGGGTCACGGGTGCTCCTGCGGGTTGGTGCCGAGGACGGTGTGGACGATGCCGTTCTGCCAGCCGGGCATCGAGGCGGTGCGGACGTCGGTGAAGCCGGCGTCGGTGAGCCGGCGGGCGAGCGCGGCGATCCCGTCGAATTCCAGGACGCTGCGGCGCAGGTGGCGGTAGAGGGTCGCGTCGCCGGTGGTGACCTTCCCGAGCGGGATGATCACGCCCGCGCAGACCGCGTTCCACACCCACCGGGCGCGCCGTGAGTCGTGGACGGAGTACTCGTGGACCGCGATGCGGCCGCCGGGGCGCAGCAGCCCGCGCAGCCGCCGCAGCTGCCGGGTCGGTTCGGTGAGGTTCCGCAGCAGGTACGCGGCGAGGACCGCGTCGAACGGGCCCGAGATGCCGTCGAGGTCCTCGACCGGCGTGTGGACGAACGTGACGCCGTCCGGCCACTCCTTCGCCCGGGCCTGGGCGAGCATCTCCCCGGAGGCGTCGAACGCGGTGACCTGCGCGCCGGGCGCGACGGACACGAGCGCGGCCGTCGACGCGCCGGTGCCGCAGCCGGCGTCCAGCAGCCGCAGGCCCGTCCCGTCCGCCGGGAGCTCCAGCCGCTGGGCCGAGAGCCGGAGGTGCTCGTGGTAGCCCGGATTGGCGCCCACCAGCCGGTCGTACCACCGCGCTTCGGTGTCGAAGGCCGACGGCACCGCGCCGCGGGGGAGACCGTCCTTGGCCATCGCGTTCATGCTCGCTCCTCCCGGGGGCCGGTTCGTTCCCACACGAGCAGCACCGCGGTCACCAGCGCGAAGCCGAAGAGGAAGTCCTCGACCGGGATGTCCCAGGGCACGCGCCAGTTCGTGATGTGCTGCGGGGCGTAGCGCACGATCGGGTCGGAGAGCTTGGTCAGCCAGCCGTCCACCGGGATCTGGAACGCCGTCACGATGGCGATGGTGATCCAGTACGCGGGCCGGCGGAACAACCCCGTGCGCAGCAGGAAGAGTTCGGCCAGCACGACCGCGGCCACCGCGGCGGCCGCGGGCACGGTGTAGCCCCACGGGATCACCGGCGGACCTCCTGCCTGCCGGACCGCCGGAGCACCGCGAGGGTGAGCTGGACGATTTCGTAGGTCAGCACGCCGCAGACGGGGATCACCACGAAGAACAGGATTTCCTCCAGCGGCACGGCGAAGGGGGCCCGGAGCCCGGTGACGTGCTCGGGTGCGTAGTCCCAGACCCCGGCGGCGATCGCCAGCGCGTCCCAGACGAGGAACACCAGCGCGACCGGCAGCACCGCGCGCGCGAGCCGCCGGGGCTGCCGGTAGACGCGTGCCCCGGCGAGTTCCAGCGGCAAGGTGACCAGGACGCACGCGGCCAGCACCAGGAGGTATTCGGCCTTGCCCACTCAGCCCACCGCCACCGGGAGTGCCGGCGCGGGGTGGCGCCGCCGGGCCCACTGCGTCCGCGCGACCGCCCCGCACGCCACCGCCAGCCGCTGCCCGCGGGAAACCGCCGCGCGCCCGGCGAAGACGTCGTGGCCGGCGTCCTCGATGCGGTCGAGGATGCCGCCGTACAACCTCGCCGCCGTGGCCACGCACGGGCGGGAGATCGGGTGCAGCATGGCGATACCCGGCCCGGCCTCGGCGTAGATGTCGCGGGTGACGGCGATCTGGTCGCGGATCGCGGCCCGGACCGGCTGATCGGCCCGCCCCTGCGCGGCGCACCAGTGCAGCCGGTCGCGGTCGACGCCGTGCCCGGCCAATTCGTCGGCCGGCAGGTAGACGCGGCCGCGGTCCAGGTCCTCGGCGACGTCGCGCAGGAAGTTGGTGAGCTGGAAGGCCTTGCCGAGCGCGGCGGCCCTCGGCTCGGCCTCTTCGCGCGGGGCGACGGTGCCGAGCACCGGCAGCACCTGCAGGCCGATCACCTCGGCCGAACCGTGCACGTACGTGTCGAGCTCCTCGCGGGTGGCGTAGCCGGTGACGGTGAGGTCCATCCGCATCGAGGTGAAGAACGCCTCGAAGTACGCCTTGGCGAGCGTGTACCGGGCCGCCGTGTCGATCACCGCGGTCAGCAGCGGGTCGTCGCTCGCGCCGGCGTCGAGGTCGGCGAGGAAACGCTGCTCGACCTCCTGCAGCCGGGCGTCGAGGGTTTCGGGCGTGGCGTCGTCGTCCGGTTCGTCGACGATGTCGTCGAGCCAGCGGGCGAAGCCGTAGAGCGCGTGGATCGCCGGCCGCTGCGCCGGGGTCAGCAACCGCGTCGCGAGGAAGTACGTGCGGCCGTGCCGGGCGTTGAGCTCGCGGCACCACGTGTAGGCCGCGCGCAGCCCGGGCTCGCGGATGCCGGCGGCGTCGAGTTCGCGTCGGGTCATCGCGTCCCTCCGGTGATCCGGTCGGCCGCCAGTCTGCCGGAGATGAGCACGGTCGGCACGCCCACGCCCGGCACCGTGGCGCCGCCGGCCAGGACGACGTTGTCCGTCCCGCGGGGGAGGTTCCGCGGCCGGAACGGCCCGGTCTGGCCGAAGGAATGGGCGTAGCTGAACGGCGTCCCGGCGACCAGGCCCCGCTCCGCCCACTCGGCCGGGCCGATGACGTGCGTGAAGTCCGGGGTGAAGCCGGGGAGCAGCCGGGCCCGGGCCACGTCGAGGACCTCTTCCGCGTAGGAGTCCGTTTCGGCCGCCCAGTCCGCGGGGCCGCGGTCGAGGTTGGGCACCGGGGCGAGCACGGAGTAGAGCTGGCGCCCGGGCGGGGCGAGCCCGGGATCGGACGCGGTCGGCCGGGTGATCAGCAGCGACGGATCGCTCATCCGCCGGCCCTGCGAGATGAGCTCGTCGAAGGTCGACCGCCAGCCGTGCCCGAAGGAGATGGTGTGGTGCGCCACCTCGGGGTGCGTGGCGGGGCCGCCGGCGTGCACGACGAGCGCGGACGGCGCGGCCCGCAGCGGGACCGGCCGCCGCGGGCGCCGTCCGAGCAGCCGGTAGCTCTCGGGCAGTTCGGTGGTGAGGACGACGGCGTCGCACGGGTAGCGGGCCCCGGAAGCGGTGCGGACCGCGGTGACCCGGGACCCGGCGCGTTCGAGTTCGCCGACGGCGTCGCCGTAGCCGAACTTGACCCCGGCGTCGGCCGCGACGCGGGCGAGCGCCTGCGGCAGGGCGGCGATGCCGCCGGGCGGGAAGTACACCCCGCCGACGGTGTCCATGTACGAGATCACCGCGTACAGGGCCAGCGCCCGCATGGGGGATTCGCCCGCGTAGAGCGCCTGGAAGGTGAAGACCCGCTTCAGCCGCTCGTCGCTCAGGAACCCCCCGATCCGGCCGTCGAGCCGCCGGAACCCGCCCAGGGCCACGAGCCGGGCCAGTTCCGGCCGGAGCATGCCGAGCGGGGAGTCGATGTTCGCGTCGATGAACCGGCCGAATTCGGCTCGGTAGAGCCGGGTCAGCCACTCGCGCAGCCGGGCGTAGCCCGCGGCTTCGGCGGGGCCGGCGAAGTCGCGGACCGCCTCGGTCATCGCGGCCGCGTCGGTGTGCACGGGCAGCGTGCTGCCGTCGGCGAACCGGGCGACGTACGCCGGGTCGAGCCGGGTCAGCGGCAGTTCGGTGGCGAGGTCGGCGCCGACCGCGCCGAAGGTGTCGCTCAGGATCGACGGCATGGTGAGCACGGTCGGGCCGGTGTCGAGCAGGTAGCCGTTCCGTTCGACGCGCCCCGCGCGGCCGCCGGGCCCGGGATCGCGTTCGAGAACGGTGACTTCCCGGCCGCGGCCGGCCAGGTGCAGGGCGGCGGCGAGGCCGGACAGGCCGGCACCCACGACGACGACGCGGTCCGTCGGTCCGGGCACGGTCTTCATCGGTCCCGCTCCGTGCAGCGGGCCGCCAGTGCCGCGAGCAGGTCACCGGCGTGCCGGGGGACCACCGCCGGGTCGATCGCCGCCAGGGCCTTGTCGGCGCGTTCGCGGATCAGCTCGCCCATGCGCTCCCGCGCGCCGGTGGCCACGATGAGTTCCCGCCAGCGCGCGACCGCTTCGTCGTCCACCGTTTCCAGCTCCAGCAGCTCGGCGAACTCGGCCTGCCGGCGTCGATCGGCCATCGCCGCGGCGAGCACCACCACGCTGGACGCCTTGCGCTCGCGCAGGTCCTGCCCGGCCGGCTTGCCCGTGACGACCGGGTCGCCGAACACGCCCAGCAGGTCGTCGCGGAGCTGGAACGCCTCGCCCACCAGGCTGCCGAACTCGCCCAGCCCGGCCATCAGCTCCGGGCCGCAGCCGGCCAGCGCCGCCCCGAACTCCAGCGGCCGCCGGACCGTGTAGTTGCCGGACTTGCGGCGCAGGACGTCGAGCAGGGTGTCCCAGCTGGGCAGCGCCCGCGCGTCGTTCACCAGGTCGGCGAGCTGGCCGACGGCCAGCTCGGCCCGCATCGCGTCGTAGTGCGCCCAGCCCCGCGCCAGCTGCTCCGCCGCCAGCCCGCTTTCGCGCAGCATCTGCTCGGACCACACCAGGAACAGATCGCCGAACAGGATCGCGGCGGACTCGCCGAACCGCGGCGCCGAGCCCGCCCAGCCCTGTTCCTCGTGCCAGCGGGCGAACCGGACGTGCAGCGCGGTGCGGCCGCGGCGCAGCGCCGAGCCGTCCATCACGTCGTCCTGGACGAGGGCGAAGCAGTGCAGCAGTTCCAGCGCGGCGGCCGCGCGGATCGCCGCTTCGGATTCCGGTTGCCCGCACCGCCACCCGACGTAGGCGAAAAGCGGGCGGAGGCATTTCCCGCCCGCGACGAACTCCGGCACCGCGGTTTCGGCAAGTGCTCCCTCGCTGCGTCCGGCGAAATGTTCCTTCGCCCGCTCGGTCACGAATCCGTGCGCCTCGGCGAGGCAGCGGCGGCCCAGCGCGTCCAGCCGCTCGGCGGGCGCGTCGTGCGCGCGAGCCGTCCCCGTCGTCATGGTCGCGGTCATCCGGCGCCCCTCCCACTCTCGGCCTATTCGATTCGCAACCGTTTCACATGTGGTGTAGCTTGTCTACTTGAACCCGGTGAACACCGGCAACTCCCCCGCATCCGCCCGGTTCGCCCCGCGGTCGCCGAGCGTTGCGCGGCGGGGTGCATCGGTGTTGCAGCGGAAGCGACTTCCCTGTGGACGGGATGGCGATGCCACACGCCGTCCCGGCGGGCCCGCCGTGCCACCCTCGGCCGCGGGCCCCGCACCCGGCGGCGCCCCGCCCACACCCGGGCGCCGCCGGGTGCTCGTCGTGCATTGTCGTGCCCATTTACCGTCGATTCAAACATCGATTGTCGGAGCGCCCGGAAAAATCGAGGCCAAGCGGCACACGGCTTTCGCCGCCGGTCTATTCTGCTTTCGTGATGGTTTCGCGGACTGCCGCATTCACCCGGCGTCACCCCGCCCCGCCCGCACTGACCGCTTGGCTCTGCGCCGCGGCGACGGTGCTCTGCCAGATCCTCTACTCGGTGACCGACCCCGGCGGCCGTACGCCGCTCACCGTGCTCACGGTGCTGTGCTTCGCGGCGGCGTCCCTCGCCGACGCGTGGTCCCGCTGCGGCGCCCGGGCGGCGGTCACGCTGGCGGTCGTCGCGGGCGGCGGCGGCTTGCTGGCCGAGGTGACGGGCCTGCACACGGGAGTTCCGTTCGGGCGCTACGCATACACCGACCTGCTCGGCTGGCCGGTCGCCGGCGTGCCGGGCATCGTCCCGCTCGCCTGGCTGATGATGGCGTGGCCGGCGCTGCTGGCCGGCCGGGCGCTGGCCGTGAAGCCGGCCGGCGTGGTCGCGGTGGCCGCGTGCGCGCTGGCGGCGTGGGACGTCTTCCTCGACCCGCAGATGGTGGACGAGGGGTACTGGATCTGGTCGTCGCCCGAGCCGTCGTTGCCGCTGGTGGCCGGAATCCCGGTCACCAACTTCGCGGGCTGGCTGCTGGTCGCCGTCCTGATCCAGGCCGCGCTGCACCGCTGGGTGCCCCGGCCGCCGGACCCGACCCCGGGCCCGGCCGCCGGTCCGGCGCCCGCGTTGTACCTCTGGACGTGGTTTTCGTCGGTGTGGGCGCACTTCGCGTTCTTCGGCCGGCCGTGGGTGGCCGTCGCCGGGGGCGTACTCATGGGTGCGGTGGCCGTGCCGTTCGCGATCCGGCTGGGGAGGGGACTCCGATGGGCTCGCGTGGCCGCCTGATCGTGCGCGCCGCCGCCTGCGCCGCGGTGGCCGGTGCCGCGCACGCGGCGTACAACGCGCGGATCGTCCGGGCGCCGCGCGAGGGGCCGGCCCGGTGCCGCGAAGCCGTGTCGATCCTGCTGCCGCTGCGCGACGAGGCCGACCGCGTGACCCCGGCCCTGCGGTCCCTGCTGGCGCAGCGCGGCCTCGACGACGCCGAAATCCTGGTCCTGGACGACTGTTCCAGTGACGGGACAGCGGACGTCGTCCGCCGGGTCGCCGGGCCGCGGGTGACGCTGCTGACCGGCGCCGAGCCACCGCCGGGGATGCTGGGCAAACCGCAGGCGTGTCACCAGCTGGCCCAGCGGGCGCGGGGGAGCGTGCTGGTCTGCGTCGACGCGGACGTCGTGCTGGCTCCCCACGCCGTCGCGGCCGCGGTTTCCCTGCTGCGCGAGGCGGATCTCGACGCGGTGTCGCCGTTTCCGCGCCAGCGCGCGGAGGGGCTCGGGGCCAGGTTGGTGCAGCCGTTGCTGCAGTGGTCGTGGCTGGTGCTGCTGCCGCTGCGGCTCGCGGAGACGTCGCCGCGGCCGTCGCTGGCCGCGGCCAACGGGCAGTTCTTCGTCATCGACGCCGCGATGCTGCGCAGGTGCGGCGGGTTCGCCGCGGTCGCCGGCGAGGTGCTGGACGACATCGCGCTGATGCGCGCGGTGAAGCGCGCGGGCGGCCGCGGCGTGGTCGCGGACGGCAGCCGGGTCGCGGAGTGCCGGATGTACGCGACGTGGGCGCAGCTGCGGGAGGGCTACACGAAGTCGCTGTGGTCGGCGACCGGTTCGGCCCCGGCGGCGGTGGCGATCGCGGGGCTGCTCCTCGTGGTGTGGGTGCTCCCCGCCGTGGCGGCCTTGGGCGGCTCGCGGGCGGGACTGGTGGGGTACGCGGCGGGCGTCGCCGGGCGCGTCGTGGCGGCTCGGCGCACCGGCGGTCGCGGGTGGCCGGACAGCCTGGCTCATCCCGTCTCGGTGCTCGCGCTGGCCGGGCTGATCGGGCGGTCGTGGTGGGCGCGGGCCGCGGGCCGGCTGGTCTGGAAGGGCCGGTCGGTGTGAGCGCCGTCGTCGTGGTGGGCGGCGGCATGGGCGGCCTCGCGTCCGCGGCCCGGCTCGCCGCGGCCGGGCACCGGGTCACCGTGCTGGAGCGCTCGGCGTCGTGCGGGGGCAAGCTCGGCACCTTCACCCGGGACGGCTTCACCTTCGACACCGGGCCCTCCCTGCTCACCCTGCCCTCGGTCTACCGCGAACTCTTCGCGGCCACCGGCGCCGATCTGGACGAGCTGGTCGACCTCGTCCCGGTCGACCCCGCCTGCCACTACCGGTTCGCCGACGGCACCGAACTGGCCGTTCCGCACGAGCGTGCGGCGGTCCCCGACGCGCTCGAGGCGGCTTTCGGCGGCGGCGCCGGCGAAGAGTGGCGCGAGCTGATGCGCGACGCGGAGCGGCTTTGGGGCCTGGTCGGCGAACCCGTGCTGCGCCGTCCGCTGAACGGCACCCGCGATCTGCTCCAGCACGCCAGGAGCCTCCGGGACCTGGCGGCGATCGCCCCGTGGCGCACCCTGCGCGGGCTCGGCCGCCGCCTGAGCGATCCGCGCGCCCGGATGCTGCTGGACCGCTACGCGACCTACACCGGCTCGGACCCGCGGCGGCTGCCCGCCGTGCTGAGCGTCGTCCCGTTCGTGGAGCAGGAATTCGGCGCGTGGCACGTTCGCGGTGGCCTGCGCCGGCTGGGGGAGGCCCTGGTGAGCCGGCTCGCCGCGCTGGGTGTCGAAGTCCGGACGGGGGCGGAGGTCACCGCGATCGAGACCGGCCCGGCCGGCGTCCGCGGCGTCCGGCTGGCGGACGGCGAGCGGCTCGCGGCTTCGGTCGTCGTGGCCAACGCGGACGCGACGCACGTCTACGACGACCTGCTCGACGACCCCCGCACCCGCCGGCCGCGGCGGGCCTTGCGGCGGACGCAGCCGTCGCTGGCCGGGTTCGTGCTGCTGCTCGCGTTGCGCGGCACGACAGTGGCACCCAGCCACCACCGCGTGCTCTTCCCGGCCGCCTACGACGCCGAATTCGACGCGATCTTCGGCCGCGCGCCCCGGCCGGTCGACGACCCGGCGGTCTACCTCTGCGCGCCCGCCGACCCGCAGCTGCACCCACCCGGCTGCGAAGCCTGGTTCGTGCTGGTGAACGCCCCGCGGCACGATCCGGCGGCCGGGGTCGACTGGACGGCTCCGGGGCGGGCGGAGCGGTACGCGGACCGCGTGCTCGAGGTCCTCGCCGCACGCGGCCTGGACGTGCGCGATCGGCTGCTGTGGCGGGAAATCCGCACGCCGGCGGACCTGGAACGCGACACGGGCGCACCGGGCGGGGCGATCTACGGCTCCTCGTCGAACGGCCCGCGGGCGGCGCTTCTCCGGCCGGCGAACGCGACGCCGGTGCCCGGGCTGTACCTGGCCGGCGGGTCGGCCCATCCCGGCGGCGGGCTGCCGCTGGTGGCGATGTCGGCGGAGATCGTCGCGGGGCTGGTCGGGCCGGCCGGGCGACCCGCACGCACAGGCGGACGAGGCCGATGAGGGTGAGCGGCGGACGCGAACCCGGCGCGGGCCCCGCATCGACGGGCGCCACCCCAGCCGGCGCCCCTTGTGGCGGACTGCGCCACCCCAAGCGGGGCCCCGAAACCCTAGGCCCGCCCTCAGCCGGGGTCGTGGCCGCGCTCCCCGGTCCGCCCGAACGCCCGCACGACACCCACCCCGAGATGGGCCAAGCCGATGAGTGACAGTCCGGTCCCCAGCACCGCGCAGGTCGTGCCCCACGGCCAGCCCGTCCACGGCGTCCCGGCCGGAGCCAGCGCCGCCCCGGTGACCGCGACCGCCGGCACGACCAGCCGGGTCGGGCGCTCGGCCACCGTGATCGCCCCCGCGCCGCGCAGGCCCGCTGCCTGGGCCCGGGCCCGGACGTACTCGTGCAGCAGGAGCAGCACCGCCAGCGCCGTGCACCACGCCGCCGGTGCGCCGAGCACCAGCAACACCGCCACGAAACACAGTTCCGTCAGGCGGTCCGAGGTCGCGTCGAGGACCGCGCCCAGCGGGCGGGCCCGGCCGGTGCGCAGCGCCACCGCGCCGTCCAGGCCGTCGAACACCCCCGTGGCCACGATCGCCGCCAGGGCGAGCCACAGCGCGTCACCCCCCAGCGAGGTCAGCCAGACCGCCGCCAGCGCGCTCAGCACCCCGCACCCGGTGAGCACGTCGGGCGGCACGCCCAGCACCGGACGGGCCAGCAGGTGGATCGCCCGCAGCCAGCCGACGGCGAGCGCGCTGCCCGAGGCGTCGTGCTCGTGCACCCGGGACCAGCCCGCGACCCCGTCGTCCTCCTCCCGCGCCGGCACGTCGACGTGAGCGCCCGGGAAGCGGCCCGCCGCGCGGCCGTCGTCCTGCGGGACGCCGGCCGGGAACTCCGCGGCCGGGACCTGTCCTTGTGGGCGGCCGGGGTCACGTTCTTCGCCGTGCTGGCCGTCGTCCCGCTGGCGCTCGTCGCCCTGCGGGGTGCCGCGGTCCTCGGGTCGCCGGCGTTCGTCCGGCACGGCGTTTCGCGCTGGGTCGACGCGCTGCCGCCCGGCCACGGGCCGGGTCCGGCGCTCGAAGCCCTCGCCACGGCCGCCCTCGGCACGCCGTGGACCGCGCTGCTCGTGACGCTGCTGCCGGCCACCTTCTACGGCGAAGGCCTGCTGCGCGGCCTGGTCCAGGTCGCCGGGCAGCCCGCCGGGGCCCTCGTCGGCTGGCGCGGGCGCCTGATGTTCGTGCCCGTCCTCGTCCTCAGCCCGACCCTGGCGATCGCGCCGCTGGCCACCGCCGACACGGTGGCCGGCTTCTACACCCGCGGCGGCTGGGCGACGTTCTGGGGCGTCACGCTGTCGTTCCACATCGACTGGCTGATCATCGCCGCGGTGACCGCGATCGTGTTCGCCGGCGGTGCCCCGCGCGGCGTGCGCCGCGGGCCGCTGGTGGTGGGCGCCTTCGCCGTGGCCGCCGTGCTCGCCGGGTTCTTCCACGGGTTCCTCCTGTTCCTGGCCATCCCGCTGGACTGGAGCGTGCCGTTCGGCGGCCTCGTGGTCGTCGGCGCGGTGTCGGCGTTGATCCTGTGGCTCTACCTGCTCCACGTGCTGCTCCTGCTCGGGTACCGGGTGACCCTCAGCGCCGAGCGCACCCGCCTCGGCGCCGCACCCGAAACCGATGCGGAAGCAAGCGGGACGCCGAGATGTTCGCGCTGATCCGGCTGAGCCGCTCGAGGTGACCGAGCACTGTCACCCCAAAGCGTTGCACAACCGATTCGATAGGGCCATCATCGGTCGTACCGCGGCCGGCCCCAGGGGCCGGCGCGTGCCGGACCGGGAACGGGGGGCGAGTGACGACCGGACTGGAACCGCGGGGCACCGAGCGGGCCTCGTGGTGGACGACGGGACAGATCGCCACCGCGCTCGGGGTGTCGCCCGTCCTCCTGCGCGCGTGGGACAGCCGTTACGGTCTCGGGCCGGCTCGTCGCGGGCCGGGCGGCCAGCGGCTCTACGGGCCGCGGGAGCTGCAGCGGCTGCGGCGCATGAGCGTCCTGGTGAACCAGGGCGTCCGGGCCGGGACCGCGGCCGGCCTGGTGCTCTCCGAAGCCGTCACCCCCGCGTGGTCCCGCCTCCGGGCCGACGAGATCGACCGCGCCGCGGCGGCCGTCGACCTCCACGCACTGGCCGGCTTGCTCGACGAACTGCTGGCCGGGCACGGCACGATCGCGGCCTGGGCCGACGTGCTGGCTCCGGTTTTGCGCCGGCAGGGGGAGCGGTGGCAGGCCGGGGAAAGCGCCTTCGCGGCCGAATGGGCGCTGGCCGGGGCGGTCTCGGCGGCGCTCGAGCGTCAGGTGGCCCGGCTCCCGCCACCGCCGCGGGACCGGCCGGTGCTGCTGGCCTGTTGCGCGGCCGAGCGGCATCCCCTCCCGCTGCGGGTGCTGGCCACGGTGCTGCGGGAAGCCGGCGTCCCGGTGGTGTTCCTCGGCGAGATGGTGGCACCCGGCGTGGTCGTGCGGACCGCGGTCCGGCTCGACCCGGCGCTGGTGCTGCTCTGGTCCATGACGCCGTATACCGCCGACGCCCCGCTGCTGGCCGAGCTCGCCCGCCGGGAGGTGCCGGTGCGCGCGGCCGGGCCGGGCTGGCACCCGGTCGGCGGCCGCGTCGGCCCGGTGCTCGACGGGTTGCCGGCCGCGCTGCGGGTGGTTTCCTCGCACGTCGGGCGGGAGCTCATCGGATAAGCTGTGACTTGAGTCACAAAGAGTCCTCCGGGGGGTACTTCTGGGGTGCCGGGAGCGTCGGACGGGCGCCGGATGCCGTATCCGTTGAAGCGGACACAGCCGGTCGCAGGCTGTTCCGCCGGGGCGTCACCGCGTGGTGGCCGCACCGGCGGACGTCCCTGGCGTGTGGGAACGTGGTGTTGATGGACGTCGACGGGGTGAGTGGCCGGGACGCGCCCCGGGCCGGGGGTTCGTGGACGCCCGGCAAGGTCGCCGAACTGCTCGGCGTCTCGCCGGTGACGCTGCGCACCTGGGCCGCGCGCTACGGGGTCGGCCCGACGCTGCGTGACGACGGGCGGCACCGGCGGTACTCCGACGCCGACGTCCGCCGGCTGCAGTACATGCAGCGGCTCATCGACCGCGGTATGCGCGCCAGGGAAGCCGCCGCGGCGGCGTTCTCGGGTGTCGGCGAAGTGGCCACCGAGGTGTCGGTCGACCGGTACGTCGAAGAGCTCGAGCGTGCCGCGGAGGACGTCGAATTCGCTTCGCTGGCCGCGTTGCTCGACGAGACGCTGGACGCGCTCGGCCCGGCCGCGGCGTGGACCGAGGTGCTCGTCCCCGTGCTGCGCCACCTCGGCGGCCGCTGGCTGCGCGGTGACGTCTGCTTCGAGTCCGAATGGGCGCTGACCGGCGAAATCTCCCTCGCGCTCCAGCGCTACAGCGCCGGGTTCGCGAACACCCCGCCCGGCCGGGTGGTGCTGCTGGCCTGCTGCCCGGAGGAGCGGCACAGCCTGCCGCTGGAGGTGCTGCGGGCCGCCATGGTCGAGGTCGGCGTCCCGGCGATCCACCTGGGCCAGATGGTGCCCGCCGAGACGACGATCGCGATCGCCGCCAAGCTCGACCCGGTCGTGGTGTTCCTGTGGTCGATCTCCGCCGACACCGTCGACGACCTGCTCCTGCAGCGGCTGCGGCGGCACGGTTTCGACATCGCCACGGCGGGCCCGGGCTGGGAGAACCGCACCGAGCGGGACATCCCCTGGGTCAACGACCTGACCGCCGCCCTCGAGCTGGCCACCGAACGCCTGAAGGCGTGAACCCGCGCCCGGGGACCGGGCGAAAGCGTTGCGTAATCGCTCCAGATGGCCGAGGATGACTCGCGTGCCGGCCGCCTCGGCCGGCCGTGGCGGGCGGGAGCGTGTCCGGTGGACCTCAAGCGGCAGGTGATCGAACGCTGGCCGGCGCGGTGGCCGGTGCAGCCGTTCCGGGAGCCGGCCTGGGCCCGGCAGGAGCCCACCTACGCCGGTTGCAGCCCCGCGCTGATCGAGGCCGCGGTCAAGCGGGCGGGCGCCCGGCCGTCGGGCAACTGGTTCGTCTTCGCCGCCGGCCGCGAAATCCGCGCCGACCGGCCGTTCGGCGTGCGCGTGGGCGGCCGCGAGCTGGTCGCGTGGCGCGGGCCGGACGGCGCGCTGCTCGTCGGCCCGGGCGCGTGCCCCCACCTCGGCGCGCCCCTGGAGCAGGCGCGCGTGCACGGCGGCGAGCTGGTCTGCCGCTGGCACGGGCTGCGCGTGGGCGCGGACCGTCCCGGGTGGACGGCACTGCCGTCCTACGACGACGGCGTGCTGGCGTGGGTCCGCCTCGACCGGATCGGCGGCGAACAGCACACGGAACGGCCGATCGTGCCGGTCCGCCCGCCCGGGACCACGGTCGACGCCGTGGCGACGCTGGCCGGGGTCTGCGAGCCCGAAGACGTCGTCGCCAACCGCCTCGACCCGTGGCACGGCGCGTGGTTCCACCCGTACTCGTTCGCCAAGCTGCGGGTGCTGTCGGCGCCGGAGGGCGTCGACGTCCCGGAGGCCGAAGACCGGTTCGTCGTCGAGGTGACGTTCCGGCTCGCGGGGAAGATCGGCGTCCCGGTGGTCGCCGAGTTCACCTGCCCGGGCCCCCGGACCGTGCTGATGACCATTGTGGACGGTGAGGGCACGGGCAGCGTGGTGGAAACGCACGCGACCCCGCTCGGCCCCGGCCCCGACGGCCGCCCGCGCACGGCGGTGATCGAGGCGACGATCGCCGCCTCCGACCGGCCGGGTTTCGCCAAGGCGGCCCGCATCGCGCCGGTGCTGCGGCCGCTCATGCGCCGCGCGGCCGCCCGGTTGTGGCGGGACGACCTCGCGTACGCCGAGCGGCGTTACGCACTGCGGACGCATCTCGCGTGATCGGGGACGGATCTCGCGTGACTGCGGTCAGTCCTTGACCGCGCCCGCCGCGAGCCCCGTGCGCCAGAAGCGCTGCAGCGCCAGGAAAGCCAGGATCAACGGGATGATGGAGAGCAGGGAGCCGGTGACCACGATGGCCTTGAGATCGGGGTCGCGGGTGATCTGGGTGTTGAGGGTGTACAGCCCGAGGGCCACCGGGTACAGCCGGTCGCTGGTCAGCATGACCAGCGGGAGCAGGAAGTTGTTCCAGATCGCCACGAACTGGAACAGGAAGATCGTGATCAGCGCCGGGGCCATCAGGCGCAGGCTGACGGTGTAGAACATGCGCACGTCGCCCGCGCCGTCGATGCGGCCGGCTTCCAGGAGCTCGTCCGGGACCGACACCGCCGCGTAGACCCGGGCCAGGTACACCCCGAACGGGCTGATCGTGCTCGGCAGCAGCACCGACCACACCGTGTTCGTCATCCCGGCCACTGCGGCAGCGGCGCCACGGCCCACTTCCCGGCGGTCAACGGCGCGGCTTTCGCGATGGTGCCGACGCCCCAAACGGCTCCGGTCCACGTGGCGATCTGCCCGGAGTCCAGCGCCTTGTTCCAGGATTCGGAGAAGCCCTGGTAGTTCGAGACCAGGCCCTGCGAAAGCAGGTTCTGCCAGTAGCCGGCGACCTTGGTGGACGCGGGGTCGGTCAAGTTCACCTTCCACTGCCGGCCGTCCTGGGTGAACCAGTGCCCGCCGGCCTGCCAGACGAGACCGGCGAACCAGTTGACGTCCTTCTGCGGGAAGTGCGTGATCGTGAGGCCGGGGTCCGCGGCGTGCAGGGCCTTCGCGGCCTCGGCGTACTCGTCCCAGGTCGCCGGCACCGGCACGTGGTACTTCTCGAAGAGGTCCTTGCGGTAGAACAGGCCCATCGGAGCGGTGTCCTGCGGGATGGCGAAGACGCCGTCACCGCCGGAGTGCGGTTCAGCGGAGGCCTTCCGGCCCCGGGGGCAGGAGTCCGCTGTGGACCGGTGCTCGGTGGCGGCCGGCGGGGCGGGTGCTCGGGCGGTAGCCCACCGCCGGAAAGCCCGCGAACCGGCGGGACCTGCGACGGCAGCCCAGCCCACCGGCCTTCGAGGAGCCTGCGCCCATGCCGCTGTCTCCTCTCCGCCGCGCTGTCGGGAACGTTCCCGGGAATGTTCCCGGCCGGTGTTCCCGGGAGTATGCGCACCTCGGCGGGACCCCGTCAAGGGGCGTTCCTCGACGGATTCGACTCAGGCGGTTGCGCGGGTGATCAACGAAACCGGCAGCGAGATCCGGTCGGCGGTGTCCGCCAGCAGGGCCCGGACCAGGGCCTGGCCGTGGTCGTACTTGTCGATCCGGACCGTGCTGAGCGGCGGGTTCAGGTACGCCGACATCTCCAGGTCGTCGAAGCCGACCACCGCGCAGTCCCGGGGCACCGCGCCGCCGCGGGCGAGGACCGCCTGGACCGCGCCGATGCCCATCAGGTCGTTGAAGGCGAAGATGCCGTTGACCTCCGGCCACGCCGAAAGGAGCCGGCGGGTCGCTTCCGTGCCGCCCGGGATGGTCGGCGGTCCCTGGATGATCCGCGCCGAGACGTCGCCGAAGCCCAGCGCCGCGCACGCCGTGACGAACGACAGGCGCCGCTCGTCGACCGCGACGCCGACCGAGCTGTCCAGCATGCCGAGGCACGCGTGCGGCCTGCGGGCGAGCAGTTCGACGGCGGCCGCGGTGCCGGTCGCGAAGTCGTTGCTCACCGAGGCCGCCACCTCCGTCGGCAGCTCCCGGTCGGCGACCACCAGCGGGACCGAGCGCGCGTAGTCGGCCAGGACGTCGTCGGGGGTGCCGTAGAAGAAGCCGACGACGCCGCGCGCGGAGCGGGCCAGCGCGTCCTCGATGGCGTCGCGTTCCCGGCCCGGGTCGGCGTCGGTGTTGTACAGCACGACGCGGCAGCCGGCCGCCTCCGCCGCGTCGTACACCCCGCGTGCCACGGCCGGGTAGAACGGGTTCGCGATGTCGGAGACGATCAGGGCGATGACGTCCGACCGCTGGGTGCGCATCCCCTTCGCCAGCGCGCTCGGCCGGTAGCCCAGCCGGGTCGCCGCCGCCAGCACGCGCTCGCGGGTGTCCGGGGCGATCTCCGGCAGATCGCGCAGGGCACGCGACACCGTTTGCCGCCCCACGCCGGCTTCCCGGGCCACGTCCTCGATCGTCACGCGCTTGACGCGTGGCAGCCGCCCGCGTTCGGTCACGCCGTCACCTCCCTCCGCGTAAGACGCCGAGCCTAAGGGGTCAAGGCGCGGCGCCACTGGCCGGTGACGCTCCGGCGCAGCGCCTCGGTGTCGACGCTCCCCGGATCGAGCAGCCGCTGCAGCGCGATCCCGCGCAGCTGCCCGACGACGGCGGTGGCGACCTCGCCGGGGCTGACGCTCGCCTCGATGCTGCCGTCGGCGATGCCGGCTTCGACGTCTTCCCGCAGGTCGGCGCGGAAGGCGGCGTCCCGCTCGCGGAAGATCGGGGCCAGGTCCGGCTGGGTCGCGGCTTCGGCCCACAGCAGCAGGAAAGCCTGGTTGAACACGCCGATCCGGCCGAGCTCGCCGAGGTAGCCGTCGATCAGCCGCAGCAGGCGGTCGAGACCGGGCGGCAGGTCTTCGAGGCCCGGGACGAACCCGGCCTGCGTGGCCCGCGCCAGCCGTTCGACCAGCGCCTGCTTCCCGCCGAAGTGGTGGGTGACGATGCCGCGGCTGTACCCGGCGCGTTCGCCGACGCGGGCGAGCGTCAGCGACCGCACGCCCTGCTCGACGACGAGTTCGGCAGCGGCGGTCAGGAGCGCGGCTTCGGCCTGGTCACGGCGTTCCTGCTGGGTGCGGCGTGCGGTGGGCATGGGTGCAGCCTAGCAAAGTAACTTGCGTGTCACCCAACAAGTATGTGTAGGGTGGGTTCCAGGAGGTTCTGATGATCGAAATCGAAGACCGCGCCCTCGACGCCCTGCTCGCCGACGACCCGGGTGGCCCGGTCGTGATGCTCAACCTGCTGCGGTTCCGCCCGGACGGCGGCCGCGAAAGCTACCAGCGCTACGCCGAAGCCGTCGGTGCCGAGCTCAACCCCCGCTACGGCTTGCAGGTGGTGTACCTCGGCAACGGCGGCCCGGCGCTCGTCGCCGAGGAGGGGCAGGCCTGGGACATGGTGGTCCTGGTGCGCTACCCGGACCGGCGGGCGTTCGCGGCCATGATCCGCGACCCCGAGTACCAGGCCATCACCCACCTGCGCACCGAGGCGCTGCTGGAATCGGTCCTGCAGCCGACCACGCCGGTGGCGGCCTGATGCCCGCGGTGTTCGTCCACGGCAACCCGGAGACGGCGGCGGTCTGGGACCGGCTGCTGGCCGAGCTCGCCCCGTCGCGGTCCGACCTGGTCTGCTTGTCCCCGCCCGGTTTCGGCGCGCCCCTGCCCGCCGGGTTCGCCGCCACCCCGGCCGGCTACCGGGACTGGCTGGCCGGCGAACTGGCGGCCTTCGGCGAGCCGGTGGACCTGGTGGGCCACGACTTCGGGGGCAGTCACGTCGTCAATGTCGTGCTGAGCCATCCGCACCTGGTCCGCAGCTGGGTCAGCGACACGGTCGGGACCTTCGACCCGGACTACGAGTGGCACGAACTCGCCCGCCGCTGGCAGACCCCGGGCGTCGGCGAGGCCGACGTCGCGGCGCGGTTCGGCGCCGCGCCCGAAGAGCGCACGGCGGTGCTGGTGGAACGCGGGATGGACTGGGCGGTCGCGGCCCGCGTCGCGGCGGGGCAGAACGAAGCGATGGGCCGCGCGGTGCTCAGCCTGTACCGGTCCGCCGCCGCGGCCGGTGCGCCCGGCCTCGGGTTGCCGCTGGAACGCGCGGCGGCCCGGCCGGGGCTCGCCGTCCTGGCCACGGCCGACCACGTCGTCGGCACGGAGGCACAACGCCGCCGGGCGGCCGCCCGCGCCGGTGCCCGGGTCGCCGTCCTCGACGGACTGGGCCACTGGTGGATGACCCACGACCCGGCCCGCGCCGCCGCGGCGCTGACCGGGTTCTGGGCGACGCTCGGCTGAGGATCAGCGGGCGGTGCAGGCCAACGCGGTCAGGGGCTGGGCGGTGCCGGTCACGACGGCGCCCCAGGTCGTCGTCGCCCCGGCGGCCAGCGTGCCGTTGTAGTTCGCGTTGGCCGCCCGCACCTGCTGGCCGGTCTGGGTGGACACGGCGTTCCACGAGTTGGTCACCTGCTGGGTGCCCGCGAACGAGAACGCCGTAGTCCAGCCGGACAGCGCGGCGGAGCCGGTGTTCTTGACGGTGAACTCGAGCTGGTGGCCGCCGTTCCACGAAGACGTGACCGCGGAGGTCGCCGTGCAGGACGCCCCGGCCGGGGTGGTCGGCGTGGTGGGTGTCGTCGGGGTGGTCGATGTGGTCGGCGTCGTGGTGGGGGTGCTGGTCCCGGTCGTGTAGCTGATGCCGGTGTAGGCGGCCGCGCAGCCCGAAAGGCATTGGTCCGGCAGCGTGAAGCGGTAGACGCGGCCGTCGTTGACGGGCGCGTCACTCGCGTCCCGGACCCGGATCGCGTACGCGGTGCCCGCCGTGGCGGTCGGGCCGATGATGAAGGCCTGCCCCAGGTCGCTGTCCGGCTGCGCCTGCTGCCAGCTGCCGTCCGCGCCGAGGAACTCCACGCCGTGGACGCCGTTGGGCAGGTGCGAAACGGCGATGGCCGTCCAATACCGCTGCGCGCCTTGGAGGAAGCCGAGTTTCAGGTCGCCGGTGTAGTTCGGGGCGGTCACGTAGGACCACGAGACCCGCCGGTTGTTCCAGTGCGCGGGGTTCATGTCCCCGACCGGGGCGCCGTTCTTCACGAACCGGTTGAGCGACGCGGTCGACAGGTCGAGGTGCCCGGGATCGTCGCGGCACCAGGCGTTCGAGTCGCCGCAGCTGTCGGCCACGACCATGGTCAGCTGGGCGCCGGCGTATCCGTCGGTCACCCAGGACCCGTTGCGGCAGAACGGTTGTCCGGGTGCGCCGTCGTTGACGCCGGTGCAGTAGTCGCCGATGGTGACCTGCACGAACCGCCCGCAGTTGCGGCCGTTGTCCCAGAGGCCGATCTTCGCGGCCTGGGACGGGGGGATCGGCCGCGGGTAGAAGCTGTAGTCGCCGGGGGTGTTGTAGACGTTGAGGGCGACGAAATCGGGCGAATCGAGCACGTCCTGCGGCAGGCCGCAGCCGCCGTAGGGGGCGCCGAGCGCGTCGAAGTGGGTGGCGTTGCCGGTCACGGGGGTCGCCGGCGCGGCACCCGACTTCCACGGCCACAGCACGGAAACGGCCACGACGAGGACGGCGATCACGGCGAGCACACCCGGGCGCGCGGCCATCCGGCGGGAGGCGGATCCCATGGACTCTCCTTCCGCCTTCGGTCACCGCGACCGGCGGACGAACGGCCCCGGGCGGCGATGTCTGGAAGCGCTCCCAGAGTCCCTCGCGCACCCGCCATTTGTCAATCGCCTCCTCGTCGTCAGACGGGCCCGCGCGCCACGACGGTCAGCCGGTCGAGGGTGAGCCGGCCCGTGGTCAGCCGCAGCCCGATCGCGGGCGGCCAATCGGCAAGGACTGCTGTGCTGAAACCGGGGCTCCGCCCCGGCGCTCCGCCACCCGGATCCCCCGGAAAGCCGGGTGAGCCGGCCGGGATCGTGCGCAGCAGCTGCCACCGGCCCTGGTGGCCGAGCCAGCTCGTCAGGCCGCCCCGGTGGTCGGCCACGACGGCGAACCGGTCGCCCGGGGACCAGCTGACCGCGGCGCAGCACCCGCCGGTCACGTCGTCGCCGTAGTCGCGGCCGCCCGCGCGCACGTCCGCGCCGGACGTGCCGAAGTGGTGGTTGTACCAGGCCAGGGCGAGGTCGTCGGGCCCGTCGGCGCGGCCGAGGAGCACGCTGTCCTCCGGCGCGCCCCCGGCGAAGGCGCGGGGTTCGAGGAGCACCGCGAAGTCGCCGGCCGGGGCGGCCACCGGCGCCACGAGCACGGCCGAGGACTGCCGGCTCGCGGACGCGACCAGGGCGCCGTCGGCCTGGCTCAGCTCGGGCACCGGTTCCCCGAACCGCGCGCCGATCCGGTACGGCTTCAGCTGCGGGCCGCTGAAGTCGTCGTCCCAGACCGGCGTGCCGAAGTCGGCGGGATCGAAGACGACCTCCGCCCGCGCGAGGTCCGCGGTGCTGCGCACCGGGGTGCCGTGGTCGAGCGTGGTGACCAGCAGCCGCACCGGGGCCTGGGTGCCGACCGGCGCATCGGCGGGGGCCGTCACCCGCCACCGCAGCGGCACGGGCCGTCCCGGGGTGAGCCGGAGGTCGCCGTCCGGGCCGATCGGCTGGGCCGTCCAGCCGCGGGGCAGTGTGAGCGCGGGCCGGACGGTCATCGCCTGCGAACTGCTCACCGAGCCGCTGATTTCGACCGGCTGCCCGGGCCGTACGCTCACCGCGCCGTCTCGGAGCCGGACGTCGAGCCGCTCGTCCTCGGCGCGCCACGCCTGCACCGCCGTGATCCCGACGGCGCCACCGTCTACTCTGGACGGCAGGACGCGGAGTCCGTCGGTGCGGACCGGCGGCTGGACGAGGACGCGGTTCGGCCTGCCCCGCACCGGTGTGCCGGGTTCTCGTTGCTGGCCGGGGAGATCGGCCCACGAGCCATCCGCCGCGCGGTACTGCAGTGCGTAGGCGTCCGGGGTGCGGACGCCGCCACCGTCGTCGTAGAAGGAGAGCCGGACGTCGGAGACGTCGGTGGCCGCGCCGAGGTCGACGGCCAGCCAGTCGCCGCGGTTCGGGCTGCCGTAGCTCGTCCAGCGCGTCGACGGGACGTCGAGGGCGAAGTCCTGGCCGTCGATCGCGTTCGCCGGGCTGTCCGCGGGCCAGGTGTGGGACGCGGACGCCGCCGGATAGCCGGCGCGGGCGGGGTTCGCCAGGTCGTCGACGACGGTGGCGGCGTCGGCCGCCTTGCCCGGGCGCACCGGTACGTCGACCGCCGTCAGGCCGCTCTGGCGGAGCACGAGCTTGCCGTCCAGCCAGACGCTCAAGCCCGCCCCCTGCCGGTAGACGTGGCCGTCACGGTCCCAGGCGACGGTCAGGTTCCGGCCGTGGTAGGGCACGTTCTCGACGGCGAAGTGGTCCCAAGTGGACGGAACGAGCGGCGCGAGCCGCACGTGGTCGCCCTGCTGGGGCCGGATGCCGAGCAGCCCGGACAGCACGAGGTCGTCGAACGTCGAGTGGTTGTAGTCCTCGCTGTGCCCGGGGGAGTCGTAGAGCCAGCGGTCTTCGTCGGGGTGGTGCGCTTCGGCGACGTAGGGCAGGCCGTTCTTGCGCTGGGTGAGGGCGTACCCGCGCAGCAGGGCGTAGTAGTCCTGCGCGGAGACGTAGGGCTGCGGGGGATAGTCGGTGAGCAGGTTCGCCAGCGCGGTGAGGGTCTGGCTCGTCGCGTAGGGCCAGCTCGGACCCGACCAGCGGCAGCACCCCTGCAGGGCGTCGTGCATGAACCACGGGCTCCGCCGTTCGACGGTGGTGGGCCCGAAGGGGGCCGCGAAGCCCGCCGGGTCGGTCACCTGCGCCCACGCGGCGGAGGCACCGGCCGGGGCCATGTGGAAGTACCAGGGCACGTACCCCATTTCTTCCCGGTCCGCGATCTTGGTTCGCGCGGGGTTGCCGTCCCGCATGACGTGCTTGTAGAACCGGTCGCCGCCGTCCCACAGCACGCGGTCCTGGTTCGCTTGCAGGGCGCGGGCATCCCGCTCGTACCGGTCGGCGAGCTGCCGGTCTCCGGGTGCGCCGCGCCGGCGCAGCAGGCTCGCGATGGCCCGCGCGTCACCGTACTGGTAGGCGTTGAGCGTCGGGCGGAAGCCGGCGCCGCCGTGGTAGGGGTCCGGGCTCTGGTAGGAACTCGCGGTGTACTCCATGGCGTCCCAGACCGGAACCTGCCAGTAGAGGCCGAGCTGCGGGTCGAACTGCGGCGACCAGGCGGCCCACTGCCGTTGCAGTTCGGGGAGCAGGTCGACGGCGAAGTCCCACCGGCCGTCGACCGCGGCCCGGGCGAGCACGGCGTCGGCGGCCCAGAACGAGTATTCGTGGGCCCAGTCGGTGGTGTTCTCGTTGAGGCCGTCGGTCGCCGGCTTGGCGCCCGCGCCGCTGCCGCGCAGCCAGTAGTCGACGTAGTCGTCGAGGTACCGGTGGTCGCGCAGCCACCGCCCTTCGTAGAGGTGGTGCCCGGCGGCGGCGTCGATCCCGCCGCCGGGAGCGGAGTACCCGACCGGGCCGAGGAATTCGGAGACGATCCAGCCGTCCTCCGGCCCGGTGTACTTGAGTGCCTCCTTGTAGGTGCGCCACCGGTAGTAGTAGGTGTCTTCGATCGCCTTGTCCGGCAGGTCGACGAACGGGATGTTGGCTTCGTACCAGCCGGGATCGCCGAAGCCGGCGAGCTTCCCGGCGTGGTCGAGCAGGTGCGTCCCAGGCCCGGCATCGGGGTACACCGGCGGTGGGCCGGCCCGGCCGGCCGCCGCGGGGACGACCGCGGCGGACAGGGCGAGGACCGTGGTGGTCAGGACCGTGCACAGACGTCGAAGCGAGCGCATGCTGACGCTCCTCATGCTCCTGGGGGACCCGGCACAGAGACGGTAACCGGTCGGATACAACGTTGTAAATACCGCTTTACAACGTTGTATCCGAGGTCCGGCCACCCGGACGGCCGACCATCGGCCGCCCGGGTGACCCCGCTGTCTTCCGCCGCGGCCGGTCCGCCTCGCCGGGTGAGCCGGGCAGGCTCAGGGGCGCCAGGCCGGGTCGCGGCCGAGGAAGCCCATCAGCCGGTCCTGCGCCGGAGCCTCGTCGGCGACCGGCACCGCCGGCCCGAACTGCCCGCTGTCGCGCAGCAAGGACTCCATCGGCTTCATCCCGGCCAGCGTGGCGGCGCAGCGCTCCTCGCCCAGGTCCGGCTCGCGGCCCAGCGCCTTGGCGAGATCCCAGGAGTGCATCCAGATGTCGTTGGTGTAGAACTGGTCGATCGCCTCGTCGACCGGCCGGTCGCCGGTGTGCGGGTTGCTGAGCACCCGCCCGGCGGGGTCGTCGAGGATGGCCTGGACGTCGGCGACGTGCTGCTTCCAGGCGCCGGCCGGATCGGCGTCGACGGTCAGCGCCGGCAGCTCGATCCCGGCGCCCCGCAGGAACCCGCGCGGCCACTCGACCAGGTGCCGCACCACGTCGAGCGCCGTCCACTCCGCGACCGGGCTGGGGCGCGTCCAATCGCCGGCCGAGGCCGACTCCGTCAGCTCCGTGAAGCGGGCCGCGTCCTGCGCGTGCCGCTGGGCGGGTCCCGTGGATGTCATTTCACGCCTCCTTGGCGAGCAGTTCGTCGAGCTTGGCGTACCCCTCGTTGACCCCGACGTCCATGCCGCTGGCCAGCATGCCGTCCCGGGTGGCGAAGTCCGGCACCACGCTCAGCACCCGCAGCCGGGTGCGGCCGCCCTCGATTTCCTCCAGGGTCAGCGTTTCCAGGGCGACGCCGTCGGGCTCGCCGTCGTAGGTGAACGTCCACACGATCCGCTCGTTCGGCCGCACTTCGTGGAAGCTGCCGTGGAACGCGGCGATCTCCTCGCCCCCGCGGTCGTTGGCGAAGGCCCACTCGCCGCCCGTGCGCGCGTCCCACCGTGTGATCCTCGTGGTGACCGAGTGCGGTCCGACCCACTGCGCGTACAGCTCGGGGTCGATGTGGGCGCGGAACACCTGCTCGGGTGCGGCGTCGAAGTCCCGGACGAGCCGGATGGTCGGGACCTTGTCGTCGGCCAGGATCTCGGTTTCGTGCTTTGTCACGGTCATGACGCGTCCTTTCGCGGCCGGGCTTCTTCGCCGGCCATGCGGCCCAGCAGGGCGTCGAGGCGCCGGTAGCGCTCCTCGGCCTGCCGCCGGTACCGCTCGATCCACTTGGTCATCAGGTCGAACACCTCGGCATCCAGGTGGACCGGACGGCGCTGGGCGTCCTTGCTGCGCGTGACCAGCCCGGCTTCCTCCAGCACCTTCACGTGCTTGGAGACCGCCTGGAGGCTCATGTCGTACGGCTCGGCCAGCTCGCCCACGGTCGCGTCCGCGCCGGCCAGCCGCGCCACCAGATCGCGCCGCGTCGGGTCGGCCAGTGCCGCGAACACCCGGTTGAGCCGTTCGCTGTCTTCGTCCACCGGTTCGTCCTCAACTCTTCGGTTGAGCAAGACGGTAGAGCGGTTCCGGGGTGTTGTCAACCTGGCGGTTGAGAAAGGGGTGGGGCTCCGCGTGCGGAGCCCCACCCGGGGGATCAGAAGTGGTCGGGAGTGCTGATGCGGCTCCGGACCAGGGCGCCGGACGCGGTCAACCGGCCGGTGCCGTAGTCGCTGCCCGCACAGGTGCCCGGTTGCAGTGCGGCACTGCTTTCGTCCGCGTCGGAGTACGTCCAGTTCGCGTAGCTGATCTGCAACTGGTCGAGCAGGTCCAGCCAGGCCGTGGTGCTGGACTGGTCCAGGGTGCCGCCGCCGGTGGCGGTCACCGTGCCGAACTCCGTGACGAACAACGGCAGCTTCGCCGCCGCGCGGCTCACCGTGGCGCGGTAGTTGTCCTTGTGGCTGGCGGCGTAGAAGTGGAACGTGTACATGATGTTCGTGGCGTTGACGGGGTTGTTGACGATCTCCGTTTCATTGGAGCCGTCGGAGACGCCGAGCGACGACCACCCGCGGGTGCCGACGATCACGACGGCGTCCGGGTCGGCGGCGCGGATCACCGGGATGACCTGCTCGGCGTAGCTCTTGATGGCGCCCCAGCTGACGCCGTTGGGCTCGTTGGCGATCTCGTAGATCACGTTCTTCCTGGCCGCGTTGCGCGCGGCCACCGCCGCGAAGAACGTCTTGGCGCGGTCGAGGTTGTAGTTCGGATCGCCCGGGGTGAGGGTGTGGAAGTCGACGATCGCGTACATCCCGCGTTCCTCGGCCTCGCCGACGAGGCTGTTGACCCGGTCGGTGAACCAGGCCGGGTTGGTCTCGTAGCCCTTTTCCTGCACGTACATGGCGATGCGGAGCAGGTCGGCGTGCCAGTCGTTCGCGAGGGCGTTCAGGGACGCGTCGTTGTAGCAGGAGTCGAACCACTGGAGGCCGTGCGTGCTCATGCCGCGCAGCTGGATCGCCCGGTTGGTCTCGTTGCACAGGTGGACTCCGCAGACGTGCAGCTGCCCGTTGGCGGCGAGCGGCGTGCCACCGGGTGAGGGCGTGGTTGTCGTCGTGGGCGTGGTGGTGGGTGTGGTGGTGGTTGTCGTCGACCCGGTACAGGTGACGCCGTTCAGGGTGAACGACGTCGGAATCGGGTTGGCGCCGGTCGTGGTGCCCGTGAAGCCGAGATCGGTGGCGGCACCCGTGGCGAGGGTCCGGTTCCACTCGGCGTTGGCCGCGGTGGCGGTCGCGCCGGACTGCGTCCACGTGGCGTTCCAGCCCTGGGCGACTTTCTGGCCGGCGTCGGGGAAGGTGAACCGGAGTGACCAGCCGGTGATCGCGTCGCCCAGGTTGGTGACCTTGACCCCGGCCTGGAACCCGCCCTGCCACTGGTTGGTGACGGTGTAGTCGACGCGGCAGCCTTGCGCGGCGGCCGAGGCCTGGGGCATGGCCAGCACGGCGGTGCCGCCGAGAACCGTCGCGCCGGCGGCCGCCAGCGCAGCGATGGAGCGCTTCATTGAACTCCCTTTGGTCCGGTGTTCGATTGTTTCACCAGGCTGGGAGCGCTCCCAGGAATAAGAACATCCGGCGCCGGTCGACGTCAAGGTCCCCGCGCTGATGCCCGGCGGGTATCACTGGCGCCGGAAGAGGTCTTGGACGGGGCCCTCCGGCCGGCGCGAAGGTGGGGGAGTACTCGAAAGGAGCAGGCATGAAGGTCTTTCTGACCGGCGGGTCCGGCTACATCGGCCGGGCCACGATCGCGGAGCTGGTGCGGACGGGCCACGCCGTCGAGGCGCTCGCCCGCAGCGACCGCGCCGAGGCAGCTGTCGCGGCGGCCGGAGCCACCGCGGTCCGCGGCGGGCTCGCCGACCTCGACATCCTCGCCGGCGCCTCCGCCCGGGCGGAGGCGGTGATCCACCTCGCCCAGGCGACCTCGGGGGAGGAGGACCTCGCCGCGGCCACGGCGATGGGTGGCGGCGGCCCGTACGTGCACACCGGCGGTACCTGGGTGTACGGCGACACCGGCGGGCTGCGGGACGAAACCGCGCCGTGGAACCCGCCGGATGTGGTGGCCTGGCGCCGGGCGGTGGAGGACGCGGTGCTCGCCCGGGCGGCCCACCCGGTGATCGTGCGGCCCGGCCTGCTGTACGGCGGCGAAAACCGGCTGATCGACGCGTTCTTCGTCGAGCCGGGCCGGAAAAGCGGTGCGGTCCCGTACATCGGCGAAGGGGACAACCACTGGGCACTGGTCCACGTCGACGACCTCGCCCGGTTGTACGTGGCGGCGTTGTCGGCCGAGCCGGGGTCGGTCTACGTCGGCGTGGGCGGGGTGAACCCGGCCGCGAAGGAGGTGGCCGAGGCGTGCGCGCACGCGGCGGGCCTGGCCGGGAAGACGACGTCGATCTCGCTGGAGCGGGCCCGGGCCGAGATGGGCCCGATCGCCGACGCGTTCGCCCTCGACCAGGAGCTCACCCCGGCCAAGGCGCGCCGCGAGCTGGGCTGGGAGCCGCGGTACCCGGATCCGTTGCGGGTGCTCGCCGGAGGCTGAGGGTCGGTACCCGTCATGACAGGTTGCCTCCGGCCGGCCGAAGAGCGTGGCGAAGGCGGAGAAGCCACCGGCCGGACGCGACCACCAGATCGCCCCGGCAGCCGGCGGGGCCGGCGCAGCCCGGCTGCCGGAGTACGCCCGGCTCCTGCGGGCTTCCGGCGGCGGACACCGGCCCGAGCGCGTCGAGCCGCCGCCCGGTGGCCAGCCAGAGGTAGGCGGCCACGGCGGCGAGCTCGGCCGGGACGCCGTCGGCGAACGCGGTGCCGCCGGACCGGTCGCCGAGCAGGCAGGCACCGTGGCCGACCGGCGCCGCGGCCACGGTGAGCCCCGGCAGCCGGTCGAAGGCGGCGGCCAGGTTCGCGCGCCCGTCGGCGACGCACGGCCGGTGCGGGGTGACCGCGATGTCGGCCAGCGCGGCCCGGCCGCCCGGCGTTCCTCGAGCGCCACCCCGGGCTTCGAGAGGAGAGGTCCCGAGGTCGAGGGTGTCGGCCAGGCACGTGCTGAACGCCGTGGCGCACCGGGATTCGCGGCGGTAGCGCCAGCAGGTGAGCGGCGGCCGCGGGGTACCGGTCGCGGCGATCCGGTGCGCGTGGACGGTCACGCCGCCACCGGCACCGGGAGCGGGACGGGCGAAACGGGGACGGCGCGGGCCGGTTCCGCCAAGTCGAGCAGCCGGTACATCGTGCGGCGCAGGAGCTGCCCGGATTCCCCGGGCCGCGAACTGAGCAGCCCGCGGATCAGCTCGGGAATTCCGTTGCGGTCACGAGCTTTCCGCGCGGCCGCCAGCTGCGGCGGCAGTGGCCGGTCGTGCCGCCGGTGCGGAGCGTGGCGGGCGAGGACCGCGGCCGGCGTGCCGTCCAGGAGCGGCTGGCCGGGGGTGTCCTCGAGCAGGACGGCGGCACCGGCGGCCGCCGCGTAGCCGGTGACCGACCCGTAGTCGCCGATCGCGTAGTCGGCGGCCGCCAGCGCCGCGCGCCAGCCGTCTTCGGGTGGCACGAGCACGAGCCCGGCACGCAGGGCGTCGGCGAGCCAGGACCGGACCTGCCAGGCGCCGTGATGGGCCCAGACGTTCGGGTGCAGCGCCCCGACGACCCGGAAGCGGTCGCCCGGAAGCTCGGCGAGGACGCCGTCGAACAGGCCGGGGTGGCGGCCGAACGCCGAGCGCGGCGACCAGGTGGAGGTGACCACGACGACCTCCTGGCCGGCGGCCGCGCCGAGCGCCTGCCGGTAGTGGTCGCGGTGGGGGAGGCTGGCGGTGAGCCGGTCGAGGGCGATGTCGCCGGTCACGACCGCGGCGGGCAGCGCCTGCGGGCACTCCCGGGCGAGCAGGGCGCGCTCGCGGTCGTGGACCAGCGCGAGCGCGTCGGCGCGAAGCCGGCCCTCCTGCATCAGCTGATCGGGACTCAGGCCGGTGCCGTGGCGCCGCGCCCGCGGCACGGCGGTGTCCGGCGGGCGCCAGGGCCGGTACTGGCCGAACCCGCCGCCGTGGGGCACCAGCAGGGTGGGCGCGGCGAGGTCGTCGAGGCCCCGGGTGCTGCCGGCGAGCACGAGGTCGAACTCGCTGCGCCGGGCCTGCGGCCAGGGCAGCACGACGCCGCCGTGCGCACGCAGGAACGCCGGCCCGGCCTGCCAGTTGTCGCCCGCTTCGGGGTCGGCGAAGACGACCTGGATGCGGTGGTCGGCTTCGAGCAGCGGCAGCAGGTCGAACAGCCGGGTACCCGCGACCGGGTGCGGAACCAGCACCAGAACGGATTTCGTGCCGCGCCGCGTGGCGTAATGCCGGTCGGCGCGACCGACGGGACTGCGGACCCAGGCGGTCTCGGTCATGTGTTCCTCCCTCGCTGTCCGAAAACTGTCACCAGACTGCGCGACGAGCTCGAAAAGCGGGTTTGGCCTGCTGCTCCGCATCTTGACAATGGATCGACAAAGATCGTCATCAACGGACAGTTGTGCCTGTGACCTGGTAGTTCATGGTGGGGAATGCGAAAATAACCTGGGCGGAGAGGGGCGGCGTCACGGCTCGCTGCGGGGAGGGATCTGATGGAAATCGGGTTCGGAATTCTCGGGCAAACGGCTCTGCTTCTGCACGGGAACACGGACGTGAAACCCGTACCCGGCCGGCCGGGCGCCTCGGCGTTCCGCTCGATGATTCAGAAATCGGTGAAGTCGGATCCGGTGGACGGCGACCTCGGTGGCCGTCCCCGGCCGCGAAGTTCCACGCCGGCTTCGAGCAACATGCGTTTGGTGATGTCCCGGCCGAGCCCGAAGGCCTTCCCCGTTTCGGCGATCGACTTCCCGCTGTAATAGGTCTCCACCATTCCCGGCGGCGCGGGCGGCGTCATCGGCTGTGGCGCCCGGAACGTGACCCCCTGATCCTGCAGGACGGCGCGCAGCGTCCGGTAACTGCCGTCGAAATCCGCCAGCAGGGCGCTCAACGTGGCACCGGCCAGATAGCGGCGCTTCAGCTCGGCCGCTTCGTCGGCCGGTACCTCGGCGGGAAGCCGGTGCGCCCGCCGGTTCGGCCCGTGTTCATCCTCGGCCTCGTTCACGAGATCATCGCCGCCCCGAACAGCAGATCCGGTATCGCCGTGGCGTGCGGCGCCGTCGGCGCCGTCCCCGGCGATCTGAGGTGTTCCTCCAGGCAAAGGGATGGACGAGGAGGCGTACACCGCCAGAGGTGTTCTACCGGCTCGCCCGTACGAGCGGGGTTTGTGCTTGCCCTGGTCACCGTGGGGTCACCCCTCGGCTCGTGGTGCCTGGTTGCGGGGCCGTCGAAGGGCCGGGACGGGGAGGAGACGGGCGACCTGCCGGTTCGTGACGGGGTTCGTCGGGGCGAGGTGCTGTCGATCTTGACTGTCCCGGAGAAGCGGCACCAAAGCTCCGCCGAGTGAACGTTTCCGGCGGCCCGGTTTCTGGCAAAGTGGCGGCATGGGGGATGACCTCGCCGTCGCCGTGGCCGCCGTCGTGCCGGCCGTCCGTGCCGTGATCCCGCCCGCGCCGGCCGCGGCGCTGGGGCGGCTGCGGCTCGAACCGGAACCCCGGCGGTTCCCGGACGCACCCGAGTCCGAGGTGCTGTGGTCGCTCCGGTCCCTGCCGTCATGGGTGGTCGAGCGGGTGCACGGCGCGGTGGAGCTCACGGTGGCCGGGCTCGACGTTCCGGCGCCTTCGGTGACCGCCGCCCTGCGGCCGCCGCCGTCAGGGGCCTTCGGCTTCTTCGCTTCCGAAAGCGAAGCGGAAGCGGTGCGGGAGACGCGGTTGCTGCACCACGCCCGGCCCGGTCTCCTGGACCTGGTGGCGGACCTGACCGCCGGCCTGGTGGCCGAAGACCGGCTGTTGCCCACCGTCGAAGGCGGCGAAGCCGAAATCGCGGCCGCGCACGGCGCCGGCCACCTCGCGATCGCCCTGGTGACCGCGACGATCGCCGCCCGCGAAGCCGGCCGGCCCGAAACCGCGGGCATCGTCGGGACGGCGCTCGGGGTGGCGGCGAACCTGCTGCGCGCACGACCGATGCCCGAGGGCTACGAAGCGGCGTTGCGGGAGAAGCAGCGTGCCGAGTACCGGCTGCCGCAGGCCGGGAGCACGTTCGTGACCGTCCGCGACCACGTCTTCGCGCTGACCGAGGGCGAGTTCCCGGCCTACGGCGGCTTCGCCGAAAACGGCCTCGCAGAAGCCGCCGAGGGTGGCGTGGTCGTCCGCACCGGCACGGAGAACGGCTCGGTGCAGGTCGGCGTCCGGGTGCTGGCCGAGCCGCCCGCCGCGGCGGACACCCTCGGCTGGGACGAGGTCGTCGACCTCGGCTGGCACGCGGAGCACGGTTCGGCGAGCGTGGGCGGGGGAGTGGTGTCACCGCCGTGGCCCGGCGACTACCGCGTCCGCGTGCACGCCTACGGCCGCGACGACCCGGAAACCGAAAGCTTCAGCCTCTGGGTCTGGGCGGCGCCGCCCGCGCCACCGGTGGTGCACGCCCGGGCCGACCGCCTCGGTCACCGCCTGCGCGGCGAGCCGGAGCCGCCGGTGGTGGACCGGCCCGAGGTGCGCTACCGCTGGATCGGGCGGTCCCGGCTGACAGTGGCGGCGACGGTCACGGTGGTCACCGGCCTCCCGGCGGACGATGTCATCCGCGCGTTCGGCGCGGACCCCGGCCGGCCCGAGCCGCTGGAGGAGCTGCGCGAGGCGTACGCGGATCCGTGGCTGGCGGTACTGGATCTCGACGGCGTGGTGGTGGCGATCGAGGAAAACGGCTTCTCCGGCTCCCACGCGCCCGTGCTCACCGCGGCTTCCCGGGCCGGCCGGGCGGCGAGCATGTTCTGGAACGTCAACGGCATGACGCGCCTGTCCTTCGCCCGCGGCGGCGAGCTCGTGTCGGCGTTCGAGCCGGGGCTGGGCGAGGCATCCGCGGACGAAGAGGTCACCGCGGCGCTGGCCGGTCTGGACCTGGAGAACTACCGCGACCGCACCGAGAAGGGCCTGGTCGCGGTCGAGCGGTTCACCGGCCGGGGGCTCTACCCGGAAGACCTGGAGGACATCGACCGGCGCGGGGTGGCGTACCTGCTCAGCGACCCCGGTTGACCGCGCTGATGTCGTCCTGAAGCCGTTCGCGGACAGTCGAACGGGCGTCCCGCGGCGCGGGCGCCGTCGGCCGGGACGGCTCGCCCGCCGGGCCCGCCACCGGGAACACCTGGTGCTCCCCGGGCAGCGGGACACCGGGGCAGATGGTGGCCGCGGGTCGTCCGGCGCCGAGGAAGAAGCCGTTCACCAGATCGTCCACACAGGAATTCCCGCTGACGGCGTACTGGCCGTGGAACGGCGACTCCGCCACCGAGATCATCGGGATCCCGGCCGCCCGCGCCGCCGCCTCCGCCTGCTCGTAGCCGGTCTGCGGATCGAACTCGCCCTGGACGACCAGGATGTTCTTCGCGGCCCGCGGCGAGAGCGTCGGCAGCTCGTGCTGGGGCGCGTCGGACCAGAAGCCGCAGGCTTCGCTGAGGCCGTACGCCCAGCCGAACAGCGGGTAGGCCGGCCCCTGCAGGTCGCTGAGCAGCTTGTACCAGCTCGCGGTCCGGGTCGGCTGGTCGCCGCACGCCACGGCCAGCCGGGTACCCGGGACGTCGGCGTAGTCGGGCTCCGGCGGGTCCGCCGCCACGTCGGCGGCGGTCAGCCGGTCCGCCGGACGGCCGAAGACGGCACGGGAGGCGCGGTCGAGGTCGCTGCGCAGCGTGGCGGGCGGTGGCGTGGTCTTGCCGTCGAGCGCCGCCGCGCCCTTGGTGAGGACCAGGGCGCCGGTCATCCACTGCCGGGTGCTGCCGTTGCCGACGAAGACCGAGTCGAAATCGTCGGGCGGGATGCCCTTGGTCTTGAAGAAGGCCCGCAGTTTCTCCCACTTGGCCCGGACCTCCGTGCCGGTCTTGCCGAGCTGCTCCGGGAACCTGCGGGCCAGCCACGGCGCGTAGACGCGGTCGAACTGGCGCTGGTCGATCTTCGGGAACGCTTCGAACGCGGCCTGGAGGCGGCCTTCGAAGTTCACGCTGGAGTCGAGGACCATCTTCCCGGCGCGGTCCGGGAACAGCGAGGCGTACTTCGCCCCGAGCCAGGTGCCGTAGGAGAAGCCGAGGTAGTTCAGCTTATCGTCGCCCAGCAGGGCGCGGATCAAGTCCATGTCGTGTGCGGTCTGCCAGGTGGTGACGAAGGGCGCGAGCGCGTCGTTCTGGCACGCCTCGGCCAGCACGCGCGGCGTCCGCTGGTGCAGCGCGATGCTGGCCGCCGAGCGGTCCCGCGCGTCGAGGTCGTCGGCGTCCTGGGGCAGCCGCGCCAGCGGCACCCGGCACACATACCCCTCGTCCGTGCCGCCTTCCTGGCCGGTGCCCCGGGGGTCCATCCCGATGATGTCGTAGTGCTCGTTCACCGACGGTTCCAGCCCGGCCAGCGCGCCCGCGAGCGAAGTGCCGCGGCCACCGGGGCCGCCCGGGTTCGCCAGGATCGCGCCTTGCCTGCTGCCGGTCGCGGCCGCCCGGCTGATCGCCACCTGCAGGTCGGTGCCGGCCGACGGCGCCGACCAGTCCCGCGGGACGGTGATGCGGGCGCACTCTGCCGTCCGGGTCTGGTTCCGCTGCTTGAACGGGCAGGCGCCCCAGGAAACCTGCTGGTCCCGGTACGGCGCGAGCGGGTCGGGCGTGGTCGCGGCGGCGGGCGCCGTGGCCGCCACCAGGACCGAGACGGCCACCGCCAGCCCTGCTCGGGACGTTCGCACCGCAGTTTCCTTCCTCGCGCACCGGCCGTGAAGATCCAATCACAGCCGGTGCCGACGAGGCAGCACGAAGAGCGTGGACCGCCCGATCCGGTGAACGCAGCGGGCAGCTCAGGTGCGGTACGGGCCGTGGTTGCCGAGATCGGGGGCCACGCGCGGGTGCGGGCCGTCCTGGCCGGGCACCGGGGTGACGGTGGGGCGCCACGCCGGGTCCGTCGCGGCCGGCTCGACGACGACCTCGGTGGCCGGCCGGACGTAGGTTTCGGTGACGCGGGGCTCGGTCTCGCGCTCCTGGAAGTGCTCTTCGACGATCCGGTCCTGACGGCGGCGGGCGAGGACGGCCAGCGTCAGCACGTGGGCCACGGCCATCAGCAGCAGGAAGATGCCGATCCGCCCGACGAGCGCGGCCGTCGAGCCCGACCACTGCGGGCCGACCACCGAGAGCAGGGCGAGCACGCCGAACGAGACGAGGTGGAAGACGGTCACCACCATCCACGCCATCGAGCCGGTTCCCTCCCCGCCGTCCGGCCCGCTGAGGTAGCGCCGGCCGCCGCGGTAGAGCACCTGGCCGTCGGCCACCACGATGACCAGGCCGATGATCAGGAATCCGGTGAGGTCGTTGTCGGGCATGCGTCTCCTCCTCGTTTCCGGCGGAGTACCCGGCCGGGCGGGGACCGGGCGCCGGTTCACCGGAACGAGCGACGGTCGGTCCGCTCACACCGGGGAATCAATCCCCGCCGCCGGACGTCTGAGGTCCTGTGAAGAAGATTGGCTTCCTCTCGTTCGGCCACTGGTCGGCGAGCGCGCACTCCGAGACCCGGTCGGCCGCCGACTTCCTGCACCAGTCGATCGACCTGGCGGTCGCGGCCGAGGAGCTCGGCGTGGACGGCGCCTACTTCCGCGTGCACCACTTCGCGCGGCAGGCGGCGAGCCCGTTCCCGCTGCTGGCGGCGATCGGCGCGCGGACGTCGAAGATCGAGATCGGCACCGGCGTGATCGACATGCGCTACGAGAACCCGCTGTACATGATCGAGGACGCGGGGGCGGCCGACCTCATCTCCGGTGGCCGGCTGCAGCTCGGCATCAGCCGGGGGTCCCCCGAGCAGGTGATCGACGGCTGGCGGTACTTCGGGTACGCCCCCGGCGAGGGCGAGACGGACGCCGACATGGCCCGGCAGCACACCGAGGTGTTCCTGAAGCTCCTGGAAGGCGAAGGCTTCGCGCAGCCGAACCCGCGGCCGATGTTCGCCAACCCGCCCGGGCTGCTGCGGCTCGAGCCGCACTCGGCGGGCCTGCGCGACCGCATCTGGTGGGGCTCCGGTTCGAACGCGACGAGCGTGTGGGCGGCGAAGCTGGGCATGAACCTGCAGAGCTCCACGCTCAAGGACGACGAGACGGGCGAGCCGCTGCACGTCCAGCAGCGCAAGCAGATCGAGGCCTACCGCGAGGCGTGGACGGAAGCCGGCCACGAGCGGGAGCCGCGGGTTTCGGTCAGCCGCAGCATCTTCGCGCTGACGAACGACCAGGACCGCGCGTACTTCGGCGGCGACCGCCACTCGCGCGACCAGGTCGGCATGATCGACGAGAACACCCGGGCGATCTTCGGCCGGTCCTACGCCGGGGAGCCCGACGAGCTCGTGCGGCAGCTCAAGGAGGACGAGGCCGTCCAGGCCGCGGACACCCTGCTGCTCACCATCCCGAACCAGCTCGGCGTCGACTACAACGCGCACGTGCTGGAGAGCATCCTCACCCACGTGGCCCCGGAGCTGGGCTGGCGCTGAGGGAAGGCGGCCCGGTGGCGGCCGGGCCGCTCTTCGTCAGCCGTGGGTGACCTTCAGGCCGTAGAACGCGACCCTGGCGCCCTTGGTCGTGCTGCTCGAAGAGGACTGGTTGTACGAGCCGGCCTTGAAGTACTGCTTGTACGGCTTGAACGACGACGGGATGCCGTAGTGCGTGGTGCTCCCGTTGACCGTGAGGTCGATCGTGTTGCCGCCGGAGATGCCGATCGTGTAGGTCCACGTCTTGCCGACCGCGACGTGGCCGACGGTGTGGGACGTCTGGCCGCCGTCGGGGGAGTTCTCCGTGCCGAGCACGATGTCCCCGCTCGCCCGGTAGTACAGCTCCAGCAGCGGTTTCGTGGACGAGCCGCCGGTGCCGAGGTGCACCTGGCCGACGCACACGTTCGACGTCACCGAGACCACGCGCAGCGTCGCGTTCAGCTTGTGCGACCCGCTCAGCGCCCAGTTCGCGGCGGAGCCGTCGCGGTTCATCTCGCGCAGCTCCGAGCGCGCGTAGTTCGAATTCGGCGTCGTGACGCCCTTCTCCGGCGCCCAGAAGGTCATCGCGCCGTCACGGGTGTCGGTGTAGAAGTAGCTGTCCTGGAAGCCGTTCGGCCCCTGCAGCCGGGACGACGAGATGGTCGTCGGGCTGCCCGGCGAGCCGACCGGCTCCTGCAGCTGCCAGACCGAGAGGTCGAAGTTGCCACCCGGCGCCACGGAGGGATCCGCCGCCAGAGCGGGGGAAGCGGTGGCCGCGGCCAGGGCCGGGACCGCCAGGAGGACGAGCAAGGCACGCACACGCATCGTTGGGTGTCCTTTCGCGGTGGGGACACTGCACCATTCGTTCACGGACGTGAAATAAATGGTCTGGACAACCCGGCGGCGTGGAACTCACGGTAGGTCGGCGGTCACCCCGGTGTCAAGATCGCCGTGCACGCGAACGGGCCCGGCCGATCGCGAGGATCGGCCGGGCCCGTGCGGTGGTGGATCAGGCGAGGTCGAAGCGGTCGAGCTCCATGACCTTCGTCCACGCCGCGACGAAGTCGGCCACGAACTTCTCGCGGGCGTCTTCGCTGGCGTAGACCTCGGAGAGGGCGCGCAGCTGCGAGTTCGAGCCGAAGATCAGGTCGACCGCGGTGGCGGTCCACTTGAGCTCGTCCGTCGCGACGTCCCGGATCTCGTAGACGTTCTCGTCGGACTCCGACGCCTTCCACCGGGTGCCCGGCGCGAGCAGGTTGGCGAAGAAGTCGTTGGTGAGCACGCCCGGCTTGTCGGTGAGGACACCGTGCGCGGCACCGCCGTGGTTGGTGCCGAGCGAGCGCAGGCCACCGACGAGGACGGTCATCTCGGGCGCGGACAGGCCCAGCATGTAGGCCCGCTCGACGAGCAGCGTCTCCGGCTGGAGCTTCTCACCGGAGCGCAGGTAGTTGCGGAACCCGTCGGCGCGCGGCTCGAGAGCCTTGAACGAGTCGGTGTCGGTCTGCTCCTGCGAGGCGTCCGTGCGGCCCGGGTGGAACGGCACGGTCGTCTCGACGCCGGCGTCGCGCGCCGCCTTCTCGACGGCGGCCGAGCCGGCCAGCACGATCAGGTCGGCGAGCGAGATCTTCGCACCGCCGGCCTCGTTGAACTCGCGCTGGATGCCCTCGAGGGCCTCCAGCACCTTGCCGAGCTGCTCGGGCTGGTTGACCTCCCAGTTGCGCTGCGGCTCCAGGCGGATCCGGGCGCCGTTCGCGCCACCGCGCTTGTCGGTGGAGCGGAAGCTCGCGGCCGACGCCCACGCCGTGGTGACGAGCTGGGCGGTGGTCAGCCCGGACTCCAGCACCTTCGCCTTGAGCGCGGCGATGTCGGCGTCGCCCACGAGGTCGCCCTCGGCGGCGGGCACCGGGTCCTGCCACAGCTGCGGCTCGGCGACCCACGGGCCTAGGAAGCGGCTGACCGGACCCATGTCGCGGTGCAGCAGCTTGTACCAGGCCTTGGCGAAGGCCAGCGCGAACTCGTCCGGGTGCTCCAGGAACCGGCGCGAGATCGGGCCGTAGACCGGGTCGAAGCGCAGCGACAGGTCCGTCGTGAGCATCGTCGGCTTGTGCTTCTTGTCCGGGTCGTACGGGTCCGGGATGATCTCCGGCGCGTCCTTGGCGACGTACTGCTTGCCGCCGCCGGGGCTCGTGGTGAGCTCCCACTCGTAGCCGAACAGGATCTCGAAGAAGCGGTTGCTCCACTCGGTCGGCTTGTCGGTCCACGTCACCTCGAGGCCACTGGTGATCGCGTCCGGGCCCTTGCCGCTGCCGTGGGTGCTCAGCCAGCCGAGGCCCTGCGCCTCCAGGTTCGCGCCCTCGGGCTCCGGGCCCACGTGGTCGTCGGCGACACCGGCGCCGTGGGTCTTGCCGAAGGTGTGGCCGCCGGCGATGAGGGCGACGGTCTCCTCGTCGTTCATCGCCATCCGGGCGAAGGTCTCGCGGATGAAGCGGGCCGCCGCCTCGAAGTCCGCGCTGCCGCGGGGGCCTTCGGGGTTGACGTAGATGAGGCCCATCTCGGTCGCGCCGACCTCGGGGGCCATCTCCGAGTCGCTGACGTAGCGCTCGTCGCCCAGCCAGTCGTCCTCGGGGCCCCAGATGACCTCTTCGGGCTCCCAGACGTCCACGCGGCCGAAGCCGAAGCCGAAGGTCTCGAAGCCCATCGACTCCAGGGCGACGTTGCCGGCCAGCACGAGCAGGTCGGCCCACGAGATCTTCTGGCCGTACTTCTGCTTGACCGGCCACAGCAGGCGGCGCGCCTTGTCGAGGTTGGCGTTGTCGGGCCAGCTGTTGAGCGGGGCGAAGCGCTGGTTGCCGTCACCGGCACCGCCGCGGCCGTCGTGGATGCGGTAGGTGCCCGCGGCGTGCCAGCTCAGGCGGATCATCAGGCCGCCGTAGTGCCCGAAGTCGGCCGGCCACCAGTCCTGCGAGGTCGTGAGCACCTCGGTGATGTCGCGCTTGAGGGCCTCGACGTCGAGCTTGGCGAACTCCTTGGCGTAGCTGAAGTTCTCGCCGAGCGGGTTGCCCTTGGCCGAGTGGGCGTGCAGCACGGACAGGTCGAGCTGGTTGGGCCACCAGTCCTTGTTCGTGCGCGGACGTCCGCCCGTCTTCGGCTCCGGCGAGTCGATCGCCGGGTTTTCGCTCTCGCTGCCGTGCGAAGTCACCGAGTCGTGCGCGACCGGGCAACCGGCCGCCGCCTTCTTGTCCACGCCCTGCGCGGAGGACGGGGTGTCCTGGGTGGAGCTCATTTACTTCCTTCCGGGAGCGGCGAATCATTTCGGGGACGGTCGGCCGCGCAGCCGGGGCAGGTGCCCCAGTAGACGACCTCCGCCTGGTCGATCACGAAACCGTGATCGTCCGAAGCGGTGAGACAGGGGGTGTGGCCGACGGCGCAGTCGACATCGGCTATCGCCCCGCACGAACGGCACACGACGTGGTGGTGGTTGTCACCCACCCGGGCCTCGTAGCGGGCGTTCGCCCCGGCCGGCTGGATGCGCCGGATCAGCCCGGTGTCGGTGAGCGCCCGCAGCACGTCGTAGATCGTCTGGTGCGACACCGTCGGTTGCTCGGCGCGCACCAGGTCGATCACCGTTTCGGTGTCGACGTGGGGATGGTCGCGCAGCGCGGCCAGCACGGCCAGCCGGGGCCGGGTGACCCGCAGCGAGACCGCCCGCAGCTGTGCTTCGAAGTCCGACATCGCCGCCGACCCTAGGGGCTTTTCTGGAATGGGTCAAGTTATGGCCTCGTTCGTGTCGGCCGTCCGGGGTTCACGCTGAGTCAGCGGCACGGCTAGGCTCCCGGGCATGCCGGACACGCAGTACGAAGACCTCCTCCGCCACGTCCTCGACACGGGCACCCGCAAGGGCGACCGTACCGGCACGGGCACGCGGTCGATCTTCGGGCATCAGCTGCGGTACCGCCTGTCCGCGGGCTTTCCCCTGATCACCACGAAGAAAGTCCACTTCCGCTCGATCGCCTACGAGCTGCTGTGGTTCCTGCGCGGCGACGCGAACGTCTCGTGGCTGCGCGAGCACGGCGTCACGATCTGGGACGAGTGGGCGGCCGACGACGGTGATCTGGGCCCCGTCTACGGCGTGCAGTGGCGCTCGTGGCCTACCCCGGACGGCGGACACGTCGACCAGATCGCCGAGGTCCTGCGCACGCTGCGTGAGAACCCCGACTCGCGGCGGATCATCGTCTCCGCGTGGAACGTCGCCGACATCCCGCGCATGGCGCTGCCGCCGTGCCACGCGTTCTTCCAGTTCCACGTCGCCGACGGCAAGCTGTCCTGCCAGCTGTACCAGCGCAGCGCGGACCTGTTCCTCGGCGTGCCGTTCAACATCGCGAGCTACGCGCTGCTGACGCACATGATCGCCGCCCAGGTCGGGCTCGGCGTCGGCGACTTCATCTGGACCGGCGGCGACTGCCACATCTACGACAACCACGTCGAGCAGGTCCGCACGCAGCTGGCCCGGTCGGCGCGGCCGTTCCCGACGCTGGGGCTGAAGCCGGCGGACAGCCTGTTCGAGTACACCTACGAGCACTTCTCGGTCGAGGGCTACGACCCGCACCCGGGCATCAAGGCGCCGGTGGCGGTGTGATCGGGCTGGTCTGGGCGCAGGCGGCGAACGGGGTCATCGGACGGGACGGCGAGCTGCCGTGGCACCTGCCGGAGGACCTGCGGCACTTCAAGGAGCTGACCGCGGGGGCGGCGGTGGTGATGGGCCGCCGCACGTGGGCGTCGCTGCCGCCGCGGTTCCGGCCGCTGCCGGGGCGGCGCAACCTCGTGCTGTCGGGGACCCCGCAGGACGGCGCCGAGACGTTCGCGGACCTGCCGTCGGCGCTCGCCGCGGTGACCGGCGACCTGTGGGTGATCGGCGGCGCGGCGGTGTACCGGGCGGCGCTGCCGTTCGCGGACCGCGTCGTGGTCACGGAGATCCGCGAGTCCTTCGAGGGGGACACGTACGCGCCGGAGGTGGGACGCCCGGCGGACTCCGCGGGGGAGTGGCTGGAGTCTTCGACCGGCCTGCACTACCGCTTCCTGACCTGGGGCTGAAGCCCGCTCCGCCGCCCGGGCCGTTGCGCTCTCCGGGGTCGGCGCTATACGGTTGGCTCGAACTAGAACACGTTACAGTTCTAAGGGCCGGTCGTACCGAGGAGCGAGTATGGCGAAAAGGGCGGCGCGCGGCGACGAGGCCGACTACGTCGTCGTCGGGTCGGGGAGCTCGGGCGCGACGATCGCTGGACGGCTCGCCCAGGCCGGGGCCAGCGTGATCGTCCTCGAAGCCGGGAAGAGCGACGAGCAGCTGCTCATCAAGAAACCCGGGCTCGTCGGGCCGATGCACGCCGTGCCGCAGCTCAAGAAGCCACTCGACTGGGGCTTCTACGGCATTCCGCAGAAACATGTTCTCGATCGGCGGATGCCGGTGCCGCGCGGCCGGGTCGTCGGCGGCTCCAGCTCCATCAACGGCATGGTCTACGTCCGCGGCAACCGAGCCAACTTCGACTCCTGGGCCGCCGAAGGCAATACCGGCTGGGACGCCGACAGCGTCAACGCGGCCTACAAGCGCATGGAGGACTTCGAAGACGGCGAGAACGCCTTCCGCGGCGCGGGCGGCCCGATCCGGGTCACCCGCGCGAAGAACCCGCAGGAAGGCTCGCTGCAGTTCGTCGACGCCACCGCCGACGCGCTCGGCTGCAAGATCCTCGACGACTACAACGCCGAGTCCCAAGAAGGCGTCAGCCGGATGCAGCAGAACGCCGCCGACGGCCTGCGCTACAGCGCTTCGCGCGGCTACCTCCACAACCTCGCGTCCCCGACGCTGCAGCTGCAGTCCGGCGTGCTGGTCGAGAAGGTGCTGATCGAGAACGGCCGCGCCGTCGGCGTCGAGGTCGTCGACGGGCGCCGCCGGCGCACCATCCGCGCCGGCAAGGAGATCATCCTCTCCGCCGGCGTCATCGGCTCGGCGCAGCTGCTCATGCTGTCCGGCATCGGCCACGCCGAGCACCTCGGGGAACACGGCATCGCCGTCGTCGCCGACCTGCCCGTCGGCGACAACATGCACGACCACATGTTCCACGCCCTGACCTTCCACGTGACCACCAGCAAGAACAAGGGCACGGCGCCGTACTTCGCCCGCGGGCTGGCCAGGGAGCTGCTGCGCCCCGGCACGACGTTCCTGGCGAACTCGGTCTTCGAGGCGGTCGCCTTCCTGCGGACCTCGCAGGCCGGCGCGATCCCCGACCTGCAGCTGCACCTCCTGCCGTGGGCGTACGTGTCACCCAACCAGGACGCGCCGATCCGGCACGACGTCGACAAGCGCCCCGCGCTCACCGTGCTGACGACGCTCATCTACCCGAAGAGCCGCGGCACGCTGCGGCTCGCCTCCGCCGATCCCGGCGCGGCACCGGTCATCGACTTCCGGTACCTGTCCGACCCGGCCGACCTCGAGCTGCTCGGCGAAGGCTCGGAGATGGTGCGCGAGATCTTCGCGTCCAAGGCGTTCAAGGGCGCGGTCAAGGAGGAGATCCACCCGGGCAAGGACCTCACGGGCCAGGAACTGCGCGACGCGATCCTCAACCGCGCGACGTCGGTCTACCACGGCGTCGGCACCTGCCGGATGGGCGTCGACGAGCTCGCCGTCGTCGGCCCCGACCTGCGCGTGCGCGGCGTCGAGGGCCTGCGGGTCTGCGACGCTTCGATCATGCCGTCGATCACCGGCGGCAACACCAACGCGCCCTGCATCATGATCGGGGAAATGGGCGCCCAGCTCGTCCTCGGGAGCCGGTCATGACCCTCACACCGCTCGGACTCACCCGCCCCGCGTCGGTCACCGACGCCTTCCTGCAGCAGCTCGTGGCCCGGGTGCCCGGCTCGTCCGGCGTGACCTGGAAGCTCACCGAGGTCTACACCGGCGACGTGCTCGCCGAGCTGCCGCAGTCGACGACCGACGACATCGAGCGGGCGTTCGCCGTGGCGCGCGAGGCCCAGCGGAGGTGGGCGGCCACACCGGTCAAGCAGCGGCTGGCGGTGTTCCGGCGGGCGCACGCGCTGTTCGTCGAGCACGCGCGGACCGTCGCCGACCTCATCCAGGTCGAGAGCGGCAAGAACCGGCGGATGGCGATCGAGGAGACCTGCGACCCGCCGATGGTGATGAGCCACTACCTGAAGCGGGCGGCTCGCTTGCTCGCGCCGACCAAACGCGGCGGGCCGGTCCCGCTGCTCACGACGTCGACCGAGGTCCGGCTGCCCAAGGGGGTCGTCGGGATCATCGCGCCGTGGAACTTCCCGTTCGCCACCGGCGTTTCCGACGCCGTGCCGGCGCTGATGGCCGGCAACGCGGTGGTGCTGAAACCCGACAACAAGACCGCGCTGTCGCCGCTCTACGGCGTCCGGCTGCTGGAGCAAGCGGGCCTGCCGGAGGGGCTGTTCCAGGTGGTGTGCGGCGAGGGCCCGGACGTCGGCCCCACGCTGATCGACCACGCCGACTACGTGATGTTCACCGGTTCGACGGCGACCGGCCGGGTGATCGGCGAGCGGGCGGGCCGCAACCTCATCGGCTGCTGCCTCGAACTCGGCGGCAAGAACCCGATGATCGTGCTGCCGGACGCCGATCTTCCGGAGGCCGTCCATGGCGCGATCTTCGGCGCGTTCGGCAACACCGGCCAGATCTGCATGCACATCGAGCGGATCTACCTGCCGGAATCCCGGTACGAGGAGTTCAAGACGGCGTTCGTGGCGGCGGCTTCGGCCCTCGACGTCCGCGCGGCGTACGACTTCGGACCCGACATGGGCTCGCTGGTCTCGGTCGACCACATGCGCCGCGTCAAGTCCCATGTGGACGACGCGGTCGCCAAGGGTGCCACCGTGTTGTGCGGCGGCAAGCCCCGCCCCGACCTCGGCCCGGCGTTCTTCGAGCCGACGATCCTCGAGGGCGTCACCCCGGACATGCTCTGCGGTGTCACGGAGACGTTCGGACCGGTGGTGGCGCTGCACAAGTACCGCACGGTCGACGAAGCGGTGGCGCTGGCCAACGACACGGACTACGGCCTGAACGCCTCGGTCTGGAGCACCGACGTCACCGCGGCGCGCGCGGTGGCCGCCCGGATCGAGTCCGGCAACGTGAACGTGAACGACGTCCTCGCGACCGCGTACGCGGCGAAGGGAACGCCGTCGGGCGGGGTGAAGAACTCCGGCGTCGGCGCCCGGCACGGCGATCAGGGGCTGCTGAAGTACACGGACGTGCAGAACCTGGCCGTGCTGAAGAAGCAGGTGATGGGACCGCGGCCGGGGCAGGGGTACGAGAAGTACGTCGAGAGCATGCTTTCCGGGCTGAAGCTGATGCGGAAGCTGCGGATCCGGTAGCGCTCAGCCGTCCACCAGCAGCCCCCGCAACGGCCCCTGCAGCCGGGCCGCGCGGCGCGAGGCCCCCGGCAGCAGCACCAGCCGGTGGGTCCGCTGCTCACCGCGGCGTTCCCGCTCGGCCTGCTCTTCGGCCAGCGGCCGCCACAGGTTGTCCACGATGTCCGCCGGGTCCCGGGCTGCCAGCTCCGCCACCGGACGCCCCAGGTGCTCGGCCCACAACCGCAGCCGGGCGGTCCGGGCCACTTCGGGGTCGTCGGTCGCGATGTTGACTTCCGTGTCGTTGAACAGCGAATGCTCGTTCAGGTTCGCCGAGCCCACCGTCAGCCATTCGTCGTCGACGATGCCGAGCTTCGCGTGCACGTACACCGGGGCCGACGAGTCGTCGTCGTGCGCGCTGATCGTCGTCGCCAGCAGGCGGTGGTGGCCGTCGTCCGCGTCCAGCAGCCGGCCCAGCTGGCCGCGCGTGGTGTCCGAACCGTTGCTCGGCTTGCGCGGCAGCAGGAGGACGACGCGGAACTCCTCGGCCGGCGGGTTCCGCAGCTTGTCGAGCAGCACTTCGGCGATCTCCGGCGACCACAGGAACTGGTTCTCCAGGTAGACCAGCCGCCGCGCCGAGCGCAGGGCACGCAGGTAGCCGTCGAGGATCGTGAACTCGCCCTTGGGCAGGAAGTCGTACGTGTCGTTCGGGACCGTCTTCTGCAGCTGGACGCGGCTGGTGCCGGCCGGCTCCGGGACCGCCGGTTCGGGCAGGGTCTCGCCCGCCACCTCGGTCCACCGCCGGCGGAAGTGGTCGGCGACATCGGCGACGATCGGGCCCTCCAGCCGGGACATCAGGTCGTGCCAGCCGATCGGGCGTGGTGGATGGTTCGGGCTGTCGTGCCGGTCGCCCTCCAGCGCGGTGAGGTCCACCCCGCCGACGAACGCGACGGCGTCGTCGACGATCACCAGCTTTTCGTGGTGGCAGTGCAGGGTCCGTTCGCGGGCGTCCAGCACGCAGCGCACGTCGGTGCCCTCGGTGAACTTCCGCCGCTCGGACCGCGCCAGCTTCCGCGACGGCTGGAACGCGGGAAAGGGCGGCCCCGCCCACAGCAGGACGCGGACCTCGACCCCCCGTGCGGCGGCCTCGGCCAGCAGTTCACGCAGGGTGGGCGAGCCGGGCTCCCGCGTCAGCCGGAAGTCGGCGCTGGCGTGCCAGTTGGCGATGTGCACGTGGGACTTCGCCTGCCGGATGGCCTCGGCAACGGCCGGCAACGACTCTTCGCCGTCGATCAGCACCTCGACGCGGTTGCCGTCGCGCACCGGAGCCCGGCCGCCGAGCGGGTCATCGGCCCCGGCGGGTTCGAGAACGGCACCCCAGCCGAGCCCGCGCAGCCGCCGCCGGTGGTGGGCACACAGAACGCGCTCGAGCCCGTCGCCCACCCGCTCGTCCACCTTGTCCAGGAAAGACTGAAACGTCGTCACCCGCCAATACCACTACAGATCGGCCCGGTTCGCCGTGCAGTGACGCTGCGTCAAAGGTCGAGCACCAGCCGCACGACGTAACGGTGGGTGATGCTTCGGCGACTCGACCTCCATGGAGCCTTTGGCGCTGAAGGTAGGCACAACCGTGGTGAGCTCTGCGGTGAAGTCGTGGCTCACCAGCCGCAACAGTGCGCTCGAGCGGGAAAGTTCCCTGACGGACCTGGTGCAGGCACGCATGGGAGGCGGCTTTTCCCGCCGGCGCTTCGACCGGGAGATCGAAGCCCTGGTCGACGTGGTGTCCGAGCGGCTGCTGTTCTTGTGCCGGCAGGAAAACCCAGACCTCGACGACGGCGAGCGGTCGGCGGCCCTGGCGGAGGTCGCGTCCGCCTTCGAACGGGCCGATCTGGCCGACGTCGACCTGTTCGAGGTCGACGTCGACCCGGCCAAGCTGGCTGGCCGCCTCCGTGCCACCCTCCCGGACGCGGCGGAACGCGCGGGGCTCGGCGAGGCCGGGACGTGGTTCTACCGCCGGGTCCTCGAGGAGTGCTGTGGCTACTACGTCCGCCTCGTCGTGCACTTGACGCCGTTCGCGGCTAGGGCTGGCGCGGAGCTGCTCGGCCGCGTCTCGGGCCTGGCCGAGCAGCTCGAACGGGTCCTCAACCGGCTGCCGGCGCCCTCTCTGATGGCTCCTGACGGCACCGCGTCGGACGCCGCGTTCCGCTCCCGGTACCTGCGACAGATCAGCGAGACACTGGATGACCTCGAGCTGTTCGGGGTCGAGACCCGCAGCTACCGTCCCCGGACGACGCTGAGCGTCGCGTACGTGAGCCTGACCGTCCGCGGCACTGGTGTCGGCTCCCGCGGGCCGGCCCACGAGATGCTCTCGTGGCGCGCCGATGCGGGGCGCAGCCAGGACGGTTCTGTCCGTGCCGAGCAAGCGTTGGCGACAGCTGGTCGCATCCTGATCCGCGGCGAAGCCGGTTCGGGCAAGTCGACCCTCCTACGCTGGCTTGCGGTCAACGCCGCGCGAGGGACGTTCCGCGACGAGCTGGCCGGGCTCAATGGGTACGTCCCGTTCTTGATCAAGTTGCGCAGCTACTCCGGTGGGAGGCTTCCTTCGCCGGAGGAGTTCCTCGACGGGACGGCGCAAGCCCTGACCGCCCTGATGCCGTCAGCCTACGTCCATCGCCAGCTCGACTCGGGGCGCGCGCTCGTCCTCATCGACGGCGTCGACGAACTCGCGGCCGACGAGCGTGCTGCGGTCCGGGCCTGGCTGAAGGACCTGTGTCAGGCGTTTCCCGATGTCAGGCTGATTCTCACGTCCCGGCCGGCGGCGGCCGCCGAGACGTGGCTGAGTGCGGAAGGGTTCAGTTCCGCCTGGATCGAGCACATGAGTCAGGCCGACGTGCGCGCTCTTGTCCGCCACTGGCACCGGGCCGTACATGACGCGGGGAACGTGCCGTGCGCCGAGGAAGACCTTCCCCGGTACGAGGGTGTCCTTCTCAGCCGCCTGGACGGCAACGCCCACCTGAGGGCGCTCGCGACGACACCGCTGTTGTGCGCCATGTTGTGCGCCCTGAACCTGGACCGTGCCACGTTCCTGCCGCGCAACCGGCTCGATGTCTACGTCACCGCATTGTCGATGCTGCTGGAACGACGTGACGTCGAGCGGCGCATCCCCGCTTCGCTGAAGATCGGCGACCAGGAAAGCCGCCAGCTGCTCCGGCACCTGGCCTGGCGGCTGTCGGTGAACGGCCGGTCCGAGCTGAGCCGGGAGGAAGCACTCAGGCGCCTCACCGAACGACTCGCGACCATGCCGAGGGTCGACTACCCTCCCGAGCACGTGCTTGAGCACCTCCTGCAGCGGAGCGGGATCGTCCGCGAGCCGACGCCGGGCCGGATCGACTTCGTGCACCGCACGTTCCAGGAGTTCCTGACCGCGGAAGAGGCGGCGGACCAGGGAGATGTCGGCCTGCTGGTGGAGAACGCGCACCTGGACCAGTGGCGGGACATCGTCGTGATGGCCGCGGGCCTGGCCAACGCGCCGCTGCGCGAACAGCTGTTCAAGGGCCTGTTCGACCGGGCGGACGCGGAACCGAGAACGCGACGGAAGCTCCGGCTCCTCGCCGCGGCGGCGACGGAGTCCGCGCCGGCCCTGACGGTTGAGCTTGCCGAGCGCATGGAAAGTGCGCTGGCCGCGCTGATCCCGCCTCGGGGGAAGGCCGAGGCCCGGTCCCTTGCCGCCGGGGGTGAAGTGCTGCTGCCTCGGCTCCTCGACACGCCCGTCGACCTCTCGGAGGCCGCGGCCGCGGCCACCGTGCGGACCGCAGCGTTGATCAACGGCCCGGAAGCGTGGCCGGTGCTCGAGAAGTTCAGCGGCGACCCGAGGCTAGGTGTGCAGAAGGAGCTGATCGCGGCCTGGCGCTACTTCGACCCGGACGAGTTCGCCGCACGCGTCCTTGCCGACGCGCCGTTGCTGGAAGGGCACCTGAGGATCGACGACCAGGCGCTCCTTCCTGCAGTCCACAGACTTCGCCACCTGAGCGACCTGACAGTCGATCTTCGCGATCTCGCGGATCTGGAATTGCTGAGGCGGTTGCCGTCCCTGCGAGGAGTTCAGCTCTCCGGTGACTTCGAAGACCTCGCGCCGCTGACGCAGTGCACCGACTTGGAGTCGTTGTTCCTGTTGTCTCGTGGCCCGATCGATCCTCATCCGCTCCTCGGTGTACCGAGTCTGAAACACCTGTACTTCTACCCGGGAGTCGCGTCACTAACAGAATTTGGCCTCTTCCGGTCTATGGCGAAATTGTGCACGTTGGCCGTGCAGCGGCTCGATAATGTGGATGATTTCTCCGCACTCGGAGATTTGCGGACGTTGACTAGATTGAGTCTCTATGACTATCCGGACGGGACGGAATTCGACTTCCTCGCCGACCTGACTGCCCTTGAATGGCTGGATATCGGGCACACCGTGAACGGTTTCGGACTTGGTATCCGAGGTGGCTTGCGTCAACTGGCCATGGGTGCCTCTGGAATAGTTCAGTTGGGATTCCTCTACGTCCGCCCGCTTGGCGAACTCGATGAAATCGCCCGCTTCCCTGCCTTGGATAAGCTGTCCATCCGGTACTGTGAAGTTGAAGACTTCACTCCGCTCGCCACCATTGGCGGCCTTCGTACTCTGCAGATCGCCACGCCGATCGATCCGGGTCAGTTGGCGCAGATTGCCCGGATCGCCCAGCTTACAACTCTGGAGATTCTGTCGAATCCGGAAGACGGGCGGGACATCGATCTTTCCGTACTGGGCGATGCCCAGCTGACCGTCCGGACCTACGCCGCCCGGCACCGAATCATCGGCGCAGGCCCTGGAATCAAGGTGAAGTGGCTTTAAACCGCGCCTTCGTCAAAGGTCGAGCACCAGCCGCGGCGAGCAGGACCGCGACACACACAGCATCATCACCTCGTTCTCCAGCCGCTCGTCCGCGGTGAGCACCGAATCCCGGTGGTCCGGGGTTCCGCCGAGCACGCCCGTCTCGCAGGTGCCGCACGTGCCCTCGCGGCACGACGACAGCACCGTCACCCCGGCTTCCTCGACGACCTCCAGGATCGACCGGTCCGCGGGCACCGGCAGCACCCGGCCCGAGCCGGCGAGCTCGACCTCGAACGCCGTGCGCGGACCCTCGTCCGGCTGAGCGGTGAAGCGCTCGACGTGCAGGTCGGCCGGTTCGAGCGCCTCCACCGCGGCCAGCAGCGGTTCCGGCCCGCAGCAGTACACCGCCGTGCCCGGCTTCACCCCGGCCAGCAGCGTCGGAAGGTCCAGCAGGCCGTGCTCGTCCTGGGGCCGGAACACAACCCGGTCGCCGTGGGAAGAAAGTTCCTCCGTGAACGCCATCGACGCGCGGGTCCGGCCGCCGTAGACCAGCAGCCAGTCGCGGCCGGCCGCGGTGGCGCGGTCGAGCATCGGCAGGATCGGCGTGATGCCGATGCCGCCCGCGATGAACACGTACCGCTCGGCGTCCGCCAGCGCGAAGTGGTTGCGGGGGCCGTCCACCTCGATCCGGTCCCCGGCGGACAGCGAATCGTGCACGTACGCCGAGCCGCCGCGACCTTCGGTCTCCCGCAGCACCGCGACCTGGTACGCCGACCTGTCCTCGGGGCTGCCGCACAGCGAGTACTGCCGCCGGAAACCGGGCAGCACGAGGTCGATGTGCGCTCCCGGCTCCCACGGCGGCAGTGGCTCGCCGCCGGGCGCGCGGAGCGTCAGCCGGACGACGCCGTCGGCGAGCTTTTCCTTGCGGTCCACCAGGAGTTCGCGGGTCATGAGTGTCCTTCGGGGTGGGCGAGCAGCCAGTCCCACAGCTGCACGGGGTCTTCGAACTCGCGCTCGGCGCCGCAGTGGCAGACCGCGTGCAGGCGGTCGGTGCCGAGGACCCAGTGGATCCGGTAGACGCGGTCGCCGGTGAGCATCGGCCGGGTCACGACGTCACCGGCGCGGCCATCCGCTGCAGCATCCGGCGGGCCGCGAGACCGCCGGTGTCGATGTTGATCGACAGCTCCTGGTACCCCGCCGATTCCGCGGCGATCACCCGCTCCAGGACGTCGAGGGCTTCGACGTCCTGCAGCACCACCGTGCGGTTGTTCTCCGCGAGGAACGCCGAAACACCTTCGTCGTCGAGGGCGAAGTCCCGTGCCACGGCCCAGAAGTCGTGCGTGGAGTGTTCGGTCTCGGGCGTGATCGCGTAGACGACCTCGACGTGGAAGGCGTCCGGGTCGCTGCCGTCCGGGTTCGGCACGGACCCCACCGGCGCGATGCGGCTGTGCAGCTTGTACAGGCACGGCGGGGTGTACTCGATGTCCTGCCAGCGCGTGATGCGGCCCTCCAGGCCGGTCGACTTGGCGTAGAAGGGCGGGCACGCCGCGTCGGCCATGTGCCGTGAGACGTAGACGATGCCGGCCTCGTCGTCGACCTCGGTCGTGATCGGCGTTTCGGCGACCTCCGGCGTGCCGATGTAGCCGCCGTGCAGGTAGGTCTCGTGGGACAGGTCCAGCAGGTTGTCCACCAGCAGCGAGTACCGCGCCTTGAGCGGCTCCATCCCGCAAACCGTGGTGTAGTCCGGGGAGTCGAGCCAGGGCGCCCGTGGAATCAAAGCAGCGTCGGCTTTCGCCGGGTCGCCGATGAACACCCAGACGAAGGAGTCCTGCTCCACCAGCGGGTAGCGCGTCAGCCGCGCGGACCGCGGCACCCGGGTCTGCCCCGGCACGGCCACGCACTTGCCGTCCACGCCGTAGGTGAACCCGTGGTAGCCGCAAACGACCTGGTCGTCGACCAGCCGCGAAGGCGCCTGCGACAACGGGAACCGCCGGTGCACGCACCGGTCGGCCATCGCGGTGACGCTCCCGTCGCGGGTCCGCCAGAACAGGATGGGCTCGCCGCAGATCGTGCGGCTGAACAGCTCGGTGCCGATCTCGGAGCCGTAGGCGGCGACGTACCACTGGTCGCGGGGGATGGCGCTCATCGGAGTCCTCTCGTGGCGGGAGCCGTGTCCGGGCTCACAGACTCCGCCGCAGACGACGCCGTCACGAAGGGCTATTTCATAAGATGGAAAGCGCGCGTGAGATCGCGCGGGCGCTGGTCATCACCAGCGGGGCCAGCGCGTGCGGCGAGACGCTCCCGTACCGCACGACCAGCGACACCGCGGCCACCACGCGGCCCCGCGCGTCGTGGATCGGCGCGCCGACCGACAGCGCGTCCAGGGTGACCTGGCGCTCGCTGATGGAGAACCCGTGCGTCCGGACGTCGGCCAGCAGGTGCCGCACCCGGTCCGGGTCGGTCACGGTCTCGCTGGTGTACCGGTCGATCGGGCGGCCGAGGACGTCCTCCTGCACCTCGGCGGGGGCGTGGGCGAGCAGGACCAGCCCGACGCCGGTCGCGGTCAGCGCGAACCGGCCGCCGACCCGGGTCAGCACCGGCACCGCCCCGGTTCCGGCGATCCGCTCGATGTACACCACCTCGGTGCCTTCGCGGACGGCCAGCTGGACGTTCTCGCGGGTGATCTGGGAGAGGTCCTCCAGGAACGGCAGGGCGAGTTCCCGCAGGCCCAGGCCTCGCGGGGCGAGTGAGCCCAGCTCCCACAGCCGCAGCCCGACCCGGTAGACGCCGGTTTCGTCGCGCTCCAGCGCGCCCCACTCGCAGAACTCCCGCAGCAGCCGGTGCACGGTGGCGGCCGGCAGCCCGGTCCGGCGCGCGACCTCGCTCAGCCGCAGCGCCGGCCGGTCCGGTGAGAACGCCTCGAGCACCCGCAGCGCGCGTCCCAGCACCGGTCCGGTGGCACCGGGAAGGCGACCTCGGTGCGGCACGGCGACCTCCGGCGGGTGTGGCTCAGAGGTCCACTATGCCCCGCGCCGCCCGGCGCGCGGCGGTGGCGTCCCGGCGTTCCTCGAACCGGGACGCCTGGGTGTCGAGCCCCTTGATGAACGTGGCCAGTTCCTCCCGCGCGGCCTCGCCGACCGCGCCGAGGCCGGTCAGGTCGAAGACCTTCCAGTACCGCAGCAGCGGCTGGACGACGTCGTCGTGGTGGATGCGCAGGTCGTAGATGCCGGCCTTGGCCATCAGCGCGGCCTTGCGCTGGAAGCTCGGGATCACCGCGCCCGGCATCGCGAAGTTCAGCACCTCGTCGGCGATCGCGCGCATCATCGCGTCGGGCGAAATCTCCAGCGCCGCCTTGACGAGGTTGCGGTAGAAGACCATGTGCAGGTTCTCGTCCGTGGACACCCGGGCGAGCAGCCGCTCGGCCAGCGGGTCCTGGGTGTAGCGGCCGGTGTTGCGGTGCGAAAGCCGGGTCGCCAGCTCCTGGAACGAGACGTACGCGCAGACGTTCAGCAGCGGCTTGTCGCCGGTGTCGTAGCCCGCCTGCATGGTCTCCATCCGCATCCGCTCCAGCTCGACGGGGTCGACGGCGCGGGTGACCAGCAGGTAGTCGCGGATGCAGATGCCGTGGCGGCCCTCTTCGGCCGTCCACCGGTGCACCCAGGTGCCCCACGCGCCGTCACGGCCGAAGGCGCGCTCGATCTCGCGGTGGTAGCTGGGCAGGTTGTCCTCGGTGAGGAGGTTGACCTCCAGGGCGGTCCGGGCGATCGGGGTCACCCGGGACTGCTCCGGATCCCACGCTTCCCCGCCCAGCTCGGCGAAGTCGCGTCCCTGGCTCCAGGGGACGTACTCGTGCGGCATCCACTCCTGGGCGGCGGCGAGGTGCCGGTTCAGGTTCTCTTCGACCGTGCCTTCCAGCTCGTGCAGCAGGCGGGTGGTTTCGGGGACCGGCATGGGACGTCCTTCCGTACCTACGCAACCGTAACTTACGGAGCCGTAGGATACGACAACGGAGCCGGGCGTCGCGTGGTTCCCGGAGCTCAGTGCGTGGCTACCACCAGGTCGAAGACATAGTCCTTGAGGAGGGGCCCGAAGAAACTGTGCGCGGTGATTCGCACCACAGATCGCCCGGGCACCCCGTGAGCCTGGCGGAGGATCTCGCACTTCGCGCCCGCGTCGGCGGGCACGACCTTCGTGATTTCCGGTGACGTACCGGCCGCCACCGGGATGGTGTACGACGGCGCGCCGGCGTCGAAGCCGCCGAACGTCCGGCCGCCGACCACGATCTTGATCGAGAGCGGCCCGTCCGTCGGGACGGGAAGGCCGTTGAACTCCTGCCAATAGCGCACGCAGGTGTCGCGCCAGGTGCCCGCGTCGGCCTCGTGGGCGGCGAGCCTGGCCTTCACCTCGGCGAAGCGCCGCGCGTCGACGTGGGGTTCGAGCGAGTCCCAGGCCTGGCGCATCCACGACACGTAGTGGACGCCCGTCTGGTAGCGGTACACCAGTTCGTCCCAGAAGATCCGGCCGTTGCGCAGCCGCCGGTCCCACGGCACGTGGTGGAACCACATCAGCAGGTTTTCGGGGACGGTATCGATGTCGGCGTACCGGGCCGCGAGCACCGGGAAGTACTGGGCGGTGAAGCCGCTGCCGGTGGGGGAGCGGTCGTAGCCGAGGCCGGTGCGGTCGGCCCGGTTGTAGTACACCGGGCTCCAGTCGTCCCGCGCCAGCCGTTCGGCGGGGTTGGGGCCGTAGTGGTCACTGGACCGGAACTGGTGCGCGACGCCGAGCGGGGTCTGGTAGCTGACCAGCGCCTCCCGGGAGCCCATCATCATCGTCACGATCGTCCGGACGGCGAAGTCGCGGTTGCTCCAGGTCAGCCGGACCCAGTCTTCGGCGATGCCGCGGGCGTCCAGGGTCCAGTCCCACGCCAGCCTGCCGAAGGCGTACAGGTTCGCCTGCGCGAAGTGGTGCCCGGTCAGGTTGTCCGCGTTCCCGAAGTTGGCCACGCCGACGATGGCGCTGTCCGGGTGGCCCTGGGCCGTGCCGTCCACGACGTGGCCCACCAGGCGCTTCTTCAGCAGCCGGCCGTGTTCGTCGGTGGCGAACGTGTCGGACTTGAGGACCTCTTCCCACAGCGGGCCGAGGTAGCACAGCATCGTGTTCTGCCCGGTGTACTCCTGGGTGACCTGCAGTTCCAGGGCCTGGTTGGTGTGTTCCATCCGGCCGAAGAGCGGATTGGCCGGCTCCCGGGCCTGGTAGTCGAGCGGGCCGTTCTTGGTCTGCAGGAACACGTTCCCGGCGAACCGGCCCTTCGTGCCGTCGGGCTGGGGCTCCTCGTCGATGGGGCCGAACTCCAGGTAGGCGCGCTTCAGCCGGTCCGCGTCCACGTCGGCGTTGTAGACGAAAGTCCGCCAGAAGATCCGCATCCCGAGCGGTGCCACCGCCGCCGCCATCCCGTTGGCGCCGTCACCGTGGTCGTAGCCCAGGTCCTGGGGACCCGGCTGGCCCTCGGAATTGGCTTTGACGGTGAACCCCATGAAGTCGGGGATCGCGGCCTGCAGCTGCCGGGCCCGGCGGTTCCACCAGCCCTGGAACTGCGCGCTGTAGGGATCCAGCTGTTCGCGGGTGAGGGTGTCGGGCGCGAACCGAGCGTCCGTCGGTGCCGCGTAGTTGATGGAGACGGCCAGCTTGATCCCGTACGGGCGCAGCGCGTCCGCCAGCGCGGCTTCCTGCTCGATGGCGGCCGGGGTGAGGTAGAAGCTGTTGGCGTTGACGTTGTTGATCGTGATGCCGTTGATGCCGACGGAAGCCATCGCCCGCGCCGCCACCAGGTACCGGTCGAGGATCACCGGCAGGTTCAGCCCGGCGGACGCGCCGGTGGCGGTGAAGTCGAAGATCGCGCCGGTTTCGCCGTTCAGCCCGCCGGTTCCGGCCGGGTTGTTCCCGGCGTAGAGGCGCTCGGTCTCCCAGTAGTTCAGGTACCGGTGGTTGATCCGGGGGACCGACGAAACGTCCAGGCCGGTGACGGGCTGCTGGGCCTGCAGCCGCCGGAGGAAGGCGAACGTCCCGTACAACGCGGCGACATCGGTGTTGCCGGCGATGACGACGGCCCGGTGCCCGCCCCGCGACAGCGAGCGGATGAGGTACCCGTCGGTACCGAGCGGCGCCAGGTCGCGCGGGGGAACGAGCCGGCGCACCAGTGACGAGCTGTCCGGGGTGCCCACGACCACCGCGTGGTCGGGAAACCCGCCCTGCACCGGCACGGGCCGTCCCAGCAGCCCGCCGAGGCCACGGGCGAGTTCGTCCCGCGCCGCTTCCAGGGTGCTTCGCACCAGGTGCTCGGTGGAGCCGGGGGCCATGCTCAGGTTCGCGGTGTGGCGGTGGACCGGGGTCCGGCCGGCGTTCTCGACGACGATCGCGCCGAGCGCGGCCCGGTACCGGGCGAGGAGACCGGGATCGGCGACCCGCTCGTAGCGCAGCCACAGGTCCGAGCCGTCGTAGTCGCCCGGGAACGGGCCCGGGGGACTCGCCTGCGCCGGAACGGCACCGAACATCGAGGTGGCCACGGCAGCTCCGCTGCCGATCAGGAAGGAACGCCGGCGCAACCGGCTCTGCTCGTTCTCGTCGCTGGAAGACACCGCGCCCCCATCGTGTTCACGAGTATTTAGTTCGGTTCTCGCACTATTGCGGGCGTGGTCCGCGCTGTCAAGAATTGGCGATATACCAGGGAATTCTCGAAAGTTTCGGCGAACGTCCGGCGTGTCGGGCACAGCGTGCTCCGGCCCTGATGATCGGCCGTGTCAGACTTCGCGGCGATGCTCACCCCAGCCGATCTCGCCGACCTGCTCGACTGCGAGCACCGCAGCATCCTCGTCCAGGCGCTGGCGGCGGGCCTCCCGGGCGCGCCGCGGCCCGCACCCGCCGAGCCGGACACGCGGCGCGGGCACGCCACGGCGATGCTCGCCGGATTCCGCGCCGGCGGCCGCGAGGTCGCCGAGATCGACGTCCAGGACACCGCCCTCGCCGCGAAAGCGACGGAGGAGGCCTTGCGGACCGGGGTCCCGGTGATCCACCGGGCCGTCTTCCTCGACGGCGAATTCTCGGCGCAGGCGGACTTCCTGGTCCAGGACGGCGAAGGCCGCTACGAGGTCTACGACGCGAAGCCGGTCCGGCAGGCGACGCCGGCGGCGGTGGTCCAGCTGACGGCGTGCGCCGACGCGATCGCCCGCGCCGGCCGGCCGGCCGGGCCGCACCTGCACCTCCGGCTGACCGACGGCGGCACCCGGACGCTGCGCGTCGAGGACTTCCGGCCGCTGGTGGACCGGCTGCGGACCCGGCTGGCGCACCGGCCGCCGCGGCTGCCGGTGCCGCTGTGGGCCGACGAACGCCCGGCCTGCGCCGGCTGCGGGTTCGCCCGGCACTGCGCGGCCGGGCGGGAAGCCGACCGGGACCTCTCGCTGGTGGCCGGGTTGCGCGGCGACCAGCGCCGCAAGCTGGTCGCCGCCGGGCTCGGCTCGATCGACGCGCTGGCCGCGGCCGGCCCGGCCGACCGGCCGCGGGACCTGTCCGTGACGGCGTTCGCGACCTTGCGGGCCCAGGCCGCGCTGCAGGTCCGCCAGGACACCACCGGCGAGGTCGCCTACGAGGTCGTCGACCCGGACGAGCTGGCCGCCCTGCCGGCCCCCGCGCCGGGCGACGTGTTCGTCGAGCTGGCGGGCGATCCGCACGCCCTCGCCGGCGAGGGGCTCGAGTACCTGTTCGGCGCGGTCGGCGACCGCGAGTTCACGCCGTTCTGGGCGCACAGCCGCGCCCAGGAACGGCGGGCGTTCGAGGAGTTCGTCGATTTCGCCGCGGGGCGCGTCGCCGAACACCCGGGCTCGCACGTCTACCACTACGCGCCCTACGAGGTCACCGCGATCAAGCGGCTCGCGGCGGTGCACGGCACCCGCGAGGAGACCGTCGACCACCTGCTGCGCAGCGGCGCGGTGGTGGACCTGCACGCGGTCGTGCGCAAGGCGCTGCGGGTCTCGCAGCGGTCGTACTCGATCCGCCACCTCGAGCCGCTCTACCAGCCCGGCGCCCGCGCGAAGACCGCCGTGTCCGACGTCGAGGCCTACGAGGAGTACCTGGCGCTGGCGCAGTCCGGCGAGCCGGAACGCGCCGACGAAGTCCTGCGCCGCATCGGCGAGAACACCGAGGACGACTGCGTCTCCGCGCAGCGGCTGTTCGCGTTCCTGCACCGGGTCCGCGCCGACGCGGGCATCGAGGTGCCGGAGCCGGCGGAGGAATCCGCCGAGGACGCGCTGCTGCGCGCGGCCGAGGAGGACGTCGCCGCCGAGCGCCGCGCCGAACGGGCCGCGCAGCTGGCCGCGCTGGTCGACCCCCTGCTCGACGGGCTGCCGGACGATCCGGGCCACTTCACCGCCGACGAGCGGGCCCGTGCGCTGCTGGCGGCGTCCGTGGGCTACCACCGCCGCGAAACGAACCCGGCGTGGTGGGAGTACTTCCGCCAGCTGGCCGCCCCGCTCGGCGACCTCGAGGTGGACACCGCCTGCGCCGTGCCGGTCTCGCTGGAAGCGGGGGAGTGGGTGCCCCCGGCCGGGCGGGCGCGCACCGCGAAGCGGACGCTGCTGCTCGCGTGCGACCCCGACCGGCCGCACCCGTTCGCCCCCGGTGACGACGTGCGGCTGCGCTACGGCGACACCGCCCGCGACGCGAAGGTCGTCGCCGCGTCGGCCGTCGAGCTGACGCTGGAGGAGAGCAGCCCGCCGGACGCCACCACGAACGACCGGCCGAGCGCGGTGCTGCCGGGCAGCCCGGTGCGTCCGGCACCCAAGGACGAGGCGGTCGCCGACCTCGCGCGCCTGGTCGTCGACACGCTCCCGGAGCTGCCGCGGCACCCCGGCGTCGACCTGCTCCGGCGCACGCCGCCCCGGCTGCGCGGCGGCGCGGCACTGCCGGAGCCGGGCGAGGACCTGGTCGCCACGGTGATCGAAGCGGTCGACGCGCTCGACGGTTCGGCGCTCGCCGTCCAGGGACCGCCGGGGGCGGGCAAGACCTACCTCGCCGGCCGGCTCATCGCCCGTCTCGTGCGGGCGGGGCGGACCGTCGCGGTCACCTCGACCAGCCACAAGGCCGTGGAAAACGTGCTGAGCGCGGCCAAGAAGAGCGCGCCGGAGCTGCCGTGCGCCAAGCGCGCGAAGAAGACGCCGGACCCGGCCGCGCCGTGGGACCAGCCGAAGAGCAACCCGGCGCTGGTGAAGTGGCGCGAGGAGCACGACACCGGGCACCTGGTCGGCGGGACGGCGTGGACGTTCGCCAACGCCGCGGTCCGCGAGGAGCCCTTCGACCTGCTGATCATCGACGAGGCCGGCCAGTTCGCCCTCGCCGACGCGCTCGCGGTGTCGATGTGCGCGAAGAACGTCCTGCTGCTCGGCGACCCGCAGCAGCTGCCCCAGGTGGTGCAGGGCACGCACCCGGCGGGCGCCGAGGCCTCGGCGCTGGGGCACCTGATCGGGGACGCCGACATCATGCCGGCGTCGCTCGGGTACTTCCTCGACGAGACGCGGCGCATGCACCCGGACGTCTGCGAACCGGTGTCGAACCTGTCCTACGCCGGCCGGCTGCACGCTCACCCGTCGGCCGCGGACCGCGCCCTCGACGGCGTCGCGGCGGGGCTGTACCTGGCCGAGGTGGAGCACCAGGGCAACACGACCCGCTCGGTGGCGGAAGCCGCCGAGGTGGTGCGGCTCGTGTCCGAAGTGCACGGTCGCCTGTGGACGGACCACGGCCCGGCGCGGCCGCTGGGCGACCACGACATCCTCGTCGTCGCGCCCTACAACCTGCAAGCGCGCACGGTGACCCGGGCGCTGGAGGAGGCCGGGTTCCCGGGTGTCCGGGTGGGCACGGTCGACCGCTTCCAGGGCCAGGAGGCACCGGTGGTGATCGCGACGATGACGTCGTCGTCGGCGGTCGACCTGCCGCGCGGCCTCGACTTCCTGCTGTCGCGCAACCGGCTGAACGTGGCGCTGTCGCGGGCGCAGGCGCTGGCCGTCCTGGTGTGTTCGCCCAGGCTCGTCGAGGCGGACATCCGGACGGTGGACCAGATGCGCCTGGTCGCGGGCATGATCGGCCTGATGACGGCGGCGCGGCCGTGGCCGGCCGGTCAGCTGGGTGGTTCGATTTCCCCGGCGTCCTCGTCGACGTCCTGAGAGCCGGGCTGCTTCCGCTGCCGATCGGCTTCGGGGATTTCCACGTCGAGGTCGAGTTCCGGGGTGCCGGGCGGGGCCGGCGCGTCGGGGGTCAGGGGGCGGTTCTCGGATTCGCTCATGGGACGCGGTTACCCCGGCGGGCGGTGATCGAAGCCCGCGGTCCTCAGGCGGGGTTGCGGGGTGCGGCCGGGTCTTCGCCCGCGAGTTCGGCGGGGGCCAGGTCGTCCAGGGGCTCCCAGCGGAACACCCCGGCGCCCTGGGCGTAGGCCAGGTGACCGCCGAGCGCGCCACCCACGCTCGTCACGGCCAGGCCCAGCGCGCTGAGGAGCCGCCCGTCGTGGCCACCGCGGCGGGCCAGGTAGGACGCGCCGAACAGCGCCGTCGCCGCGGCGTTGGCGGCCGCGTGCACCAGGCCGACCCGGCGTTGCCGCACGTCCAGGCCCGAATAGTCGGCCAGGCCCGGCACCATCGCCGCCGGGGCGGCCAGCAGGCCGATCGCGATCAGGCGCCGTGCCGCGTCCCGGCCGTCCGGGAGCACGTCGAACACCGCCGAGCACAGCCAGGCGCCGAGGGGAACCGTCACCGCGAGCGGGTGCAGCGGGTGACCGAGCCCCTGGCCGCGCAGCTGCCGTGCCACGGCGCCTTCGGCGAAGCCGGCCACCCACCGCTTGAGCCCGGTGGCCGGAGCGTCGAGCACCTGGGCGTCCTCGGCTTTCCGCAGCACCCGGTGCGCCCACGCGGGCTTCGACCGGGCGTGACCGTCGCGCGTGGGATCCATACGGCTGCGGCTACCCCGCCGCGCGCCGGTCAACCCTCAGCCGGTCGTGCGGTGCCGCCGGGACACCGCCGCGGTGAGCAGGTCGCCCGGCCGGGGCAGCGCGGCGGCCAGCCGGGTGAACGCGCTGCCCCGGAGCACCTTGCCGGGGTGGCTGCCGTGGACCCGGCCCGGTTCGTCCACAGCGGAGTCCACGTTGTCGGTTCCGTTGTCCGGCAGCGTGGTGCGGAAGCTGCGCGAACCGACCCGGCGCAGCGAAAGCAGGGCGTCGGTCAGCGCCGGGGAGAGCCGCTGCCCGAGGAAGAACCCGGCCGCGGCGCCGCCGACGGGGATTTCGCGACGGGGGTGCGTCGAGGCGAACACGATGGTGTCGGCGACCGTCTCGGGCGCGTACACCGGCGGCGGGGGCTTCGGCAGCGCGCCGAGCTTGCTGCGCGCGTGTTCGAAGAACGGGGTGTCGATGGCGCCGGGGAGGACGGTGGTGACGGCTATCGGGGCGCCTTCCTGGGCGAGCTCGATGCGGAGGCAGTCGTAGAAGCCGCGCAGCGCGAACTTGCTGGCGGTGTAGGGCGCGTGCAGCGGCACCGCCCGCACGCCCTCGACCGAGGCCACGCCGATCACCGACCCGCCACCCGCGCGGCGCAAGGCGGGCAGCACCGCCCGCACGCCGTGGACGTGGCCCAGGAAGTTCACCCGCAGGACGCGGTCGAACTCTTCGTCGGTGATGTCTTCGACGCGGCCGAACACCGAAACGCCGGCGAGGTTCACCCAGGTGTCGATCCGCCCGAACTTCGCCTCGGCGGTGCGCACCAGCGCGCGCACGGCGTCCGGATCGGCGATGTCGGTGGGCACGGCCACGGCCGTCCCGCCCGCGCTCGCGATCTCCTCGACCAGCGTGTCGAGCGCCCGCGCGGTACGCCCGGCGCACACGACACGCGCTCCCCGGGCGGCGAAGGCGAGTGCCGTGGCGCGGCCGATCCCGCTCGACGCGCCCATGAGCACGACCACCTGGTCGGCCACCGGTCGGGGCATGACGCCTCCTCGTGTTCGGGGTTCCGGAAGCACCGGGATACCGCCGCGGCCGGCGGACAAACGCGGGATGGCCGCCGCCGGGCGGTGTTTCGCCGTCGCGTCAGCGGGAAGCCCGGGGAACATGACCGAACCCGACCAGAGCTACGACCCGCCGCAGGACACCGGCGCGCCCGACGCCGTCGAGACGGACCCGGCCGCGCTGAACAGCGCCGAGGACCTCGACGAGGACCGGATCCGCGCCGACCCGCTCGAGGAGGGCATGGATCCCCCGGAACACTGGTCGGGCGTGACGAAGTACGGGATGACCCCGTGGGAGCAGGCCCACCCGCGCGGACTGGGCGACCGCATCGGCGAGGAGGTCCCGGACCCGGCGGCCGAGATCCCGGCCGGCATCGACTCCCGCGCGGGCGCGCCGGAGGACCCGGACACGGGCGCGGAACCGGAGCAGCCGATCCAGCTGGAACCGGTCGAGGGCGACGGCCTCCCGGTCGACCGGGAGGCGGACGAGGTGGCCGTGGACGCGGGTTCCGCCGTGGCCGCCGGACCGGAGCAGGCCGCCTTGCACGTCGAAGAAGAACGCTGAACCGCCGGTCGCCGGGGACGAATTCGGGCTCGCGCTGATCGTCGAGGTCCGGAGTAGCCGCCGAACGGGGGTGCCCCGCGCCGCCCGATGCTGATAAGCCTCTGCGCGTGACCATGGACACGATCGACCTGCACAGCATCAACCCGTGGGAGGTGTCCTTCCTGCGCGAGGAGGTCGGCGCCTACTTCGCCCACGGCGTCGACCTCGCCCCGGGTGCGACCGTCCTCGACGTCGGCGCCAACATCGGCGTCTTCTCCGCGGCCGTGTACGAGCGGCTGGACGGCGACGTGCGGATCTACGCGTTCGAGCCGCTCCCGCCACTGCACGCGACGCTGGAGCGCAACGGCCGCGACTTCTTCGGCGGCCGGCTGACCGCGTTGCCCTACGGGCTGGCGGCCGCCGAAGCCGAGCTCGACTTCAGCTACTTCCCGGCGGCGACCATCTTCTCGTCGTCGTGGCGGGACGCGGCGAACGTCGAGGACGAGCGGCGGCGGGTCACGGCCAGCGTCGTCGAGATGATCCGCCGCGGCGGGCTGGGTGCCGGGCTCCGCCGCGTGCCCGCGCCCATCCTGCGGGGGATCGTCGGGCGCAAGCTGAAGGTGATGCGGGAACTCGAGACCCACCGCGTCCGGGTCCGGCCGCTGTCGGCGGTGCTCGACGAGCAGGGCATCGAGCACGTCGACCTGCTGAAGGTCGACGTCGAGGGCGCCGAGCTCGACGTGTTGCGCGGGCTCGAAGACCGGCATTGGCCGCTGGTCCGCCAGGCGGTCGTCGAGGTCGAAGGGTGGCGGCGCCACCGCGACACCGTGCGCGAGGTCTTCACGACGCGGGGGTTCGCGGTCGAGGCCGTGCAGGACCCGGTTCAGGAGGCCGCCGACATCGGGATGGTGTTCGCGGTCCGCTAGCGGCGGAGTTCGAGCCAGTCGAGGTTGATCGCGCCGGTGTCGCCCGGAGCGTAGGACAGGGTCACCACCGGGTCCCGGCCGGTGAGCGGGATGTCGGCGAAGGTCGTGGTGCCCCAGGCGTCCCAGCTGTCGGAGACCTTCGGGAAGCCGACCTGCCGCACCGGCTGCCCGTCCACCGACAGGGTCATCGTCCGGGTGTCGTTGTTGGCGTTGGCGTACCGCACGGTGAAGGCGACGCGTTCCGGCGCCGTCGTGGTGCGGTGCACGGTGAAGGACGACGACGCGCCCTGCGCCCAGAGGCCGTCGAGGAACGCGCGGCCCGAGTAGCCCGTGTGGTTCACGTTCGTCTTCACGCCGCCGGTGTTGCGGGCGTCCTCGGCTTCGAGGTGCGCCGGGTCGGGGCAGCCGCTCAGCGCGGCGGTCCCCGCGGTGTCCGCACAGCGGTCCTGGGCGTCGGGCACGCCGTCGCCGTCCCGGTCGCCGGCGGGCGCTCCGGTGAGGGCGATGTCGATCGTGTGGTCGCCGGTGAGCGTGTCCGGGATCGCGGCCGGGGCGGCCTGGCCGTCGACCTGGAACGACCGGATCGCGGAGCCCGCGCCGTGCAGGGCGATGGTGAGGTTCGCGCCCCGGTAGCGCAGGTGCCGCAGCGTGACGTCACCCCAGCCCGCCGGGAGGTGGGGCGCGAAGGACAGCCCGCGGTCGGTGAACGTCAGCCCGAACAGGCCGGTGTGGACCATGTCGAGGAACGCGGTGGCCGACCAGGTCTGGTCGGGTTCGGAACCCCAGTGGAACTTCACGGTGTCGCCCAGCCGCTGCCAGCCGCCGTCGACGACGCCGGTGGTCCCGTTGTGGATCTCCCAGAAGCCGCCGTTGTTGCCGGCCAGCTTGGCCAGGCGCGCGGTTTCCGAGGCGAACGCGTTCTGCTCGCCCTGCCCGGCCAGCGCTTTCGCCCACAGGCCCTGGACGAGCGGCCAGACGATGGCGTTGTGGCGACCGGGTTGCGCGTCGCTGTAGCGCGCCCAGGCCGGGAAGGTGTCGGGCATGCCCCAGGGCAGCTCTTGGGCGTGGCCGAGGATCGACCGCGCCTGCGCCGGGTTCGCGATGCCGAAGATCAGGGCGAACGCCAGCCCGGTGCCTTCCTGGAAGGCACCGCGGGAGCCGTCGGCGAGGAGCTGGTAGTCGTACCGGCCGGTGGCGGGGTTCCAGAACCGCTGGTTGATCGCCGTCCGCAGCGCGGCGGCCTTGCCCCGGTACCCGGCGATCTCCGCGGCCGGACGGCCCAGGTTCCCGGCCATGTTCGCGGCGTTGACGTAGGCGGCGTAGTAGAGCTCGTTGGTGCTGAGGTACATCCCGCTCGCCACCCCGGGCCACGGCATGCTCCCGGTGCTGACCGACTCGGTCGCGTCGGCCGGTGGCGCGGGGTAGCCGGCGATGCCGTCGTTGAAGAAGGACGCGCCGGTGAACAGGCCGTAGGTCGCGTTGAAGCCGGCCGTGGTGGCGTGTTCGCGGATCGTCAGCGTGCTCGTCGCCGCGCGGTAGGCGTTCCGGAGGAACTCCCGGTCGCCGGTGACGAGGTAGTGGTGCCAGGCGGCCGTGACCCAGACCACCTGGTCCCACTGCTGGTCGTCTTGCTGCACGCGCAGGGCGCCGCCGGCGTCCTTGTCGACCACCGCCCACAGCGTGTTCTTCGCCAGGGCCGGATCGAGCAGGCTGGTGGCGTTCCAGCTGTTGATCGACGCGTCGCGCGTCCACGGCTGGGCGTAGCCGCCACCCGCGCGGACGATGCCGGTGGCCGGATCCAGCAGACCGCTCCGGTCGTAGCGTGCGTCGTACCCGATGGTGTTGGTGCGCAACAGGTTCTGCAGAGCGGCGGCGTAGGCGCCGCCGAACAGCGCTTGACTGTCCGGGTTGGCGAATTCGAGGGAAGGCGGTGCCGGGCTCGCCGTGGCCGGGGCGGCGCCGGCGAGGGTGCCGCACGCCGTCACCAGGGTGAGAACGGCGTAGCCGATCCGCTGCGGGAAGCCGTTTTTCATGCGCGTACCCCTTTCGGCGCCGGCCATTGCACCACGGAACGGCCGGTCCCTCTCCGGGTACGGCCGGATCCTGTCCGGTTCTGTCCGCCACGGGGACGGGTGGCGTCGTCACGCGCGGTGATCGGCAAATCCGGCCGTGCGCCATCCAGGTGGCAGGGCCGGGCTCCGCCGTTGCATACTGCTGCAATGGCGCGCAGGAACCCGGAGACCGCACGGTGAGTCCCCGTGAGGGGTCCCCACGCCCGAAATTCGGCCGGATCGACCCGTTCTGCCTGTTGGCGGTGTTGCCGGTACTGCTGGTCGCCGGCATTCTCGGCGCGCTCGTCCACATCGCGCTCGGCATCGGCTTCGCCGTGTTCGCGGGGTTGATCCTCCTGTTCGACTCCTGGGTCAACCGGCCCCGCCCGGTGCCCGAGGCCGACCGGCCGGCCCGCCAGGCGCCCCCGCCCCCGCCGCCGCCCCGCGGACCTGCGCGAGCACCGGGCCGAGCACCGGCTCGGGCACCTCGCCCCCAGGACGGCCGCGGTCCGGCTCGTGCCCCGGTCCGGCGGGCGGGCCCGCCGCCCGCGGGACGGTGAGGGCCGGGTTGCCCGCCTGGCGGTGAAGGCCCGCTTGCGCGCCGGGCGGTGAGCCACCCAGGTCCGGACCGGCCGCCGGGGGCGCATGCCGCCGCGTCGCGCGGCAGGCTCGAATCACCGTGCGCACCGGGATTTCGTCGCCGACCCGAATCGCGCGACGGTCGCCATCGCTGCTCCGGCGCGTGCGCTGAGGTCGGTCGTGCGCGCGTTGCGGCCGAAGGCGAGGTCCGGCACCTCGAGAGGCGAGGTCCGGCACCTCGAGCGTTTCGCCGGCGGTGGGGCCGCCTTCGCGGTGGGGCCCGCGAGTTCGCCGACTGCATCCGGGCCCGGCGGCGCGCCGCAGGCGCCTACCTGACCCCTCGCCGTCACCGAACGCGGCGAGGGGTACGGCCCCGTCCCGGACCTGCGCGAAGTCCGGCCGGCCCCTCAGCCGCCGACGTGAATGCCGGGGCGGCGGGCCGGGTCCTTCTCGCTGCTGCGGATGATCTCCCGGACGACCGGTGCCGTGTCGCCGCGGCCGAGGAGCAGGTAGCGGAACAGGTGCCCGAGCGGATTGCCTTCGGACCACTCGAAGTAGCAGCGGGGACGGACGCCCGTCACATCGCGCAAGGTGAGCAGGATCGCGGCGATCGCGTTGGGCGCCGCGGGGCTGTTCGCGCGGAGGATCCGGTAGCCGTCGATCTCCACGCCGCGCACCTGGAGCACGTTGCTGAACTCCGACGGGTCCACGACGTCGATCTCGAGGAACAGGATGTCGGCGGCGCCGGGCACGGGGTTCATCCCGCGCTGTTCGGCTTCCTTCGCGGAGTACTCGGCCTCGTCGCCGCCCTGCCGCTTGTTGGCGACGATGTTCAGGGCGCCGTCGTGGGTCAGTGAATCGGCGATGAACCGGCGCGCCTCGTCGTCGAACTCGATGCGGTCGGCGCGTAGTTCCGTCGTCCGTGAAACCCGGGAAACCAGCGAGACGACGATGATCCCGAGGATGAACAGGCCCGAAATGGCGATGCCGTCGGGCTTTTCGATGACGTTTTCGACGAGCGCGTACAGGAGGACGAGTGTGAGGACGACGAAGCCCGCGGCCGCGCCGCGCTGACGCCGCCGGATCGCCGAGATGCTGACCGCGACCGCGCCGGAGACCATCATCGCCAGGATGCCGGTCGCGTAGGCGCCGGCCTGGGCGTTGACGTCGGCGCCGAACGCGATCGTGATGAGGATGCTGATCACCGTGTAGACGATGACGACCGGCCGGACGGCGCGCCCCCACTCCGGCGCCATGCCGTAGGACGGCAGGTACCGCGGGACGATGTTGATCAGCCCGGCCATCGCCGAGGCACCGGCGAACCACAGGATCAGCACGCTGCTGACGTCGTAGACGGTCCCGAAGAGCTCGCCGAGTTCGCGGTGGGCGAGGTAGGCCATCGCGCGGCCGTTGGCCTCGCCACCGTCCTTGAACGCCTCGGCCGGGATCAGCACGGTGGTGACGAAGCTCGTCGCGATCAGGAACACCGACATGACGAGCGCGGCGGCGGTCAGCAGCTTCCGCGTGTTGCGGATCCGGGATTCCAGCTTCTCCTCGCCGGTCTTCCCGTCCGCCGCGACCAGCGGCATCATGCTGACGCCCGTCTCGAACCCGGAGAGCCCCAGCACCAGCATCGGGAACGCGATGACGGCCGGGCCGAGGATCCCGCCGAACCCGCCACCGCCGGCGGTCAGCGCGTCGGTCCAGTGGGAGAGGGCGGTGGAATCGCCGAGCAGGTCGATCACGCCCGCCACCGTCACCACGGCGTTGAGCAGCAGGAAGACCGCGACCAGCGGGATGGCGACCCCGACGGCCTCGCTGAAGCCGAGCAGGAACACCCCGCCGAGGATCAGCAGCAGCACGACGGTGATCAACACGGCGTGGCCGTGCAGGAAGCCCGGCAGGTACGGATTCTCCAGCATGTGCACGGTGGCGTCCGCCGAGGACAGCGTGATCGTGATGATCCACGACGTGGCGACGAACCCGAGCAGGGTGAGGACGAAGAGCTTGCCGCGCCAGAACGGCAGCAGGTTCTCCAGCATCGCGACCGAGCCCTGGCCGTGCGGGCTTTCCCGGGCCACCCGGCGGTACATGGGCAGCATCCCGAACAGCGTCAGCGCGACGATCAGCAGCGTCGCCAGCGGCGAGAGCGCCCCGGCGGCGAGCGCGGCGATGCCGGGCAGGTAGGAGAGGGTGGAGAAGTAGTCGACGCCGGTCAGGCACATGACCTTCCACCAGGCCTGCGGCGTGCCGTGGTCCTCGCCGCCGGCGCGCCCGACCGGCGCGACCCGGTGCTCCAGCAGCCACCGCGCCACGGGCGAGGAGGGTGCCTGCGGCGGCGCCGGGCTGTCGACGCTCGCCGGAATGGTCAAATCGGGTGAAGCACCCATATTTCCCTCTCGTCCCCTCGGCTCGGAAAACACCGGTCATCAGCATGCCCGACCCCGGAATACCGCCCCACAGGAGGTTCCACCCGGCCGCTCCGGTCCTCTTGGGACGCCGGCGATCCTCCGGGCGGGCGGCACCCGGAAGCCGGGACGCGTGCCGGGTGGGTCGGTTCGGGCATCTCGCGTGATCGGGCGGTCGTCTCGCGTGATTGGAGCGTCATCTCGCGTGATTGAAGGGGCGACACGGGAGGCGGGCCGGCTCGCCGTTTCGGTGAGCCCGGGCCCGGGTAGCCGAGGCGACATGCCCGGACGCGAAGACTTGCCCAGCACCCTGCTGCGGTCGCCGCGCAAGGCCCAGGACACGTGGGTCGCCGCGCACGACTCCGCGCTCGATACCTACGGTCCCGGCCGGCGGGCGCAGCAGACCGCCTACTCGGCCCTGAAACACACCTTCGAGAAGGTCGGCGACCACTGGGAGCCCAAGCCCGAACGCGGCCCGTCGGACGAGCAGGCCGCCGGGGGAGCGGGGCAGACCGAAAAGCCGACCCACGGCGGCGTCAACGCCACCGCGAGCCGGCAGCACCTCTACGAGCGCGCCAAGCAGCTCGGCATCCCCGGGCGGTCGCGCATGTCCAAAGAGGAGCTCGTCACCGCGCTGGAGAAGGAGAACCGGCGCCGGACCGACCGGGCCCGGCGGTCCGGCTGACCCGTCCGATGTGGACGGTGTGGACGGTGCGGAACGCGGGAACGGTCAGAACTCGTCGGCGTCGGTGAGTTCGTGTTCGAAGGCGTCCGCGCGGGCGACGACCGCCTTGAGCGGGCGCTCGAACTCCTCCTGGATGCTGAGGTCCTCCAGCGGCACGGTGTGCTTGAGCAGCGCGACGCCGTCCACCACCGCCGCGCCGCCGACCGCCGAACCGCCGGCCAGCTCGAGCAGCCGCCGGAGGTCGATCTTGTCGGCCCAGCCGACGGGGGAGGAGATCTCGATCCACGAGCCGCCGTCGAGCTCGGCGAGGTGGTGCACCGCCACCTGCTGGGTCCGCTCCCGCGGGCCCTCCAGCCGGAACCGCAGCCAGCCCTCCGACTCCTCGAGGACCTCGTACCGCGTCCGGACAAAGTTGATCACGTCGATCCAGGTGGTCACCCGCTACGCCTCCCGCATTCGGCCTGCCTGCGCGGACGAGCATCTCACGTCCGCCCCGGCGCCGGCACCGAGGACCGGCTGGTGACCCGGGCGGATCGGTGACAGGATGCCGCCCATGCGCGGCCGCCGAGAAGTGCGCGTCCGGCGGCGGGGGGAGCCGGTGACGCCGGACTTCCCGCTGCGGTTCCCGGTCGTCGCCCTGGTCACCTCCGCCGGCGGCCTCGAGGCGCTCACCCGGGTGCTCGCCCCGCTGCCCGCGGACTTCCCCGCGGCGGTGCTCGTCGCGCAGCACCTGGACCCGGCCCGGACGAGCCACCTCACCGAAATCCTCGCCGCCCGCACCGCGCTGCGGGTCGGCGAGGCCGCGGACGGAGACGTGCTCGTGGCGGGTGCGGCGCTCGTCGTCCCCGCGGGGCGGCACCTGCTGGTCACCTCGGCGGCGCGGATCGGGCTGCTGGACACCGGTGATCTGCCGCCGGCGAGACCGTCGGCGGACCTGCTGCTGGCCACGCTCGCCGTCACCTGCGGTCCCCGGGCGCTCGCGGTCGTCCTGACGGGGAAGGGCACCGACGCCCAGGCCGGGATCCGGGCGATCGTGCACTGCGGAGGCACCGTGTTCGCCCAGGACGAGGGGACGTCCGCGCACTTCGGCATGCCGGGCGCCGCGATCGGCACCGGGCTCGTGCACGCCGTGCTCCCGCTGTCCGGGATCGGCGCGGCCATCCTGGACCACGTCGCCCGGCACGCCTGATGCCCGCCCGGCGGCCGGGCGGGGTTTAGCTCGCGCGAAGGGGGCTACTCGCAGTGGCGGACGGCCTCGCTACCGTTGAGCCGAAGGTGAGGAGGTGGACGCCGTGCCGCCTTTCCGGCGTGACCTCGTGGCCGTCGGTGCCTCTGCCGGCGGGGTCGAGGCCCTGCGGGCCCTGGTCGCCGGGCTGCCCGCCGACTTCCCCGCCACCGTCCTGGTCACCATGCACCTGGGCGCCGGGACGCACAGCGCACTGGCCCGGATCCTCGACCGCGTGAGCCCGCTGCCGGTCACGACCGCTCGCCACGGAGCGGCCCTCGAGCCGGGGACGGTGCAGGTCGCGCCCCCCGACCGCCACCTGCTCACCGAAGACGGAACGCTGGTCCTGACGCAGGGGCCGACCGAGAACGGGCACCGGCCGGCGGTCAACGCGACCTTCCGGTCGGCCGCGCTGACCGGTGGGCCGCGGGTCATCGGCGTCGTCCTTTCGGGTGCGCTGGACGACGGGGCCGCCGGGCTGCGGGCGATCGTGGACCGGGGCGGCCTGGCCGTGGTCCAGGACCCGGCCGACGCGCTGTACAGCGGCATGCCGGAGAGCGCGCTGTCCGTCGTGGACACCGAGTACGTGGTGCGGGCCGTCGAGATCGGCGCCGTGCTCGACAAGCTGGTCCGGATGCCGGTGGAGCCCTTCGGAGGACCGCCGCCGTCGGACGCCCTGCTGCTGGAGGACCGCATCGCCCGTGAGTCGGTGCGGTTCGGCGCGCTCACCCCCGCCGAACGGAGCGCGGGCTCGGGCTACACCTGCCCGGACTGCCAGGGTTCGCTCACCGAAGTCGGCCCGGGCCGCTACCGGTGCCGGATCGGCCACGCCTGGTCGGCTCCGGCCCTGCTCGACGCCCACAGCGGGGAGTTCCAGCTCGCGCTGATGAAGGCGCTGCGCGCGCTGGACGAAAAGGCGGCGCTCGTCCGGAAGCTGGCCGCGCAGGCCGGCGCCACGAAGCCGCGGGGGCTGGCGGAGCGTTATGCCGCCTCCGCCCGGGAAGCCGCCGACGCCGCCGAGACCCTGCGGCGATTCCTGCTCGACGCGAACCGCGAGGTCGCGGCCGAGCCGGCGTCGGGGTGAACACCGACCCGGTCCACCTCGCCATCGCCCGCCTCGAGAAGGCGACCGTCGTCACGGTCACGGGCGACCTGAACCTCGCTTCGTACCCCTCACTGCGCGACGGCTTGCTCAAGATCGCGACGGATGCCCCGGACGGCCTGGTGGCCGACATCAGCGGGCTGGTGATCGACGACTCGTCGTTGGTGAGCGTGTTCTCCCTGGTCGCCATGCGGATCGGCGACTGGCCGGGGATCCCGTTCACGATCGTGGCCGCCGGGGCCGTGCACCAGCGGCTGCTGGGCCGCCACGTGGTCGACCGCTACGTCCCGATCCGCCCCGACCTGGCGGCGGCGACCGCGGCTTTGGACCAGCCGGTGCGCCGGCGGTCCGAACGCACCTTCGCGCGCCTGGACGGAGCTTCGGCGCGCGCGCGGGACTTCGTCACCGGCAAGCTGGCCGAGTGGGAGGTGCCCGAGCTCGCCGAGGATGCCCGCTTCATCGCCACCGAGCTGGTCGAGAACGTCCTGAAGCACACCACTTCGGAGCCGCGGTTGCGGCTCGACCTGCGCCGGGGTGTGTGCACGGTGGCGGTGGCCGACCAGGACACGCGGCCGGCCATGCTGCTCGAACGGCTGACCCCGTTCGAGCCCGGCCTGGGGCTGAAGCTGGTCGCGCAGGTCGCCCGGGTGTGGGGCTGCAGCCGGTCGTGGTCGGGCGGGAAGGTCGTCTGGGCCGTTCTCGTCCAGCGTCCCCGCACCGTCGGTCACCGTTCCGCCGGGTAGCGTGTCGGATCGTGACCGAGCCCAAGGAACCCCACGGCGAGTTCGAGTCGGTGCTGGCCTACTTGAAGGAGTCGCGGGGTTTCGACTTCACCGGGTACAAGCGGAGCAGCCTGATGCGGCGGGTGCGCCGCCGGATGAGCCAGGTGGGGATCGAGAGCTACGCGGACTACATCGACCAGCTGCAGGTCAACGCCGACGAGTTCGTGGCGCTGTTCAACACCATCCTGATCAACGTGACCGGGTTTTTCCGCGATCCGGACGCGTGGGACTACCTCCGGGAGGAGGTGCTCCCCGCTCTGCTCGCCGAGCGCACCCCGGAGGAGCCGATCCGGGTGTGGAGCGCCGGCTGCGCGGCCGGGCAGGAGGCCTACAGCCTGGCGATGCTGCTCGCCGAGGCGCTCGGCGTCGAGGCGTTCCGGCAGCGGGTGAAAATCTACGCCACCGACGTCGACGACGAGGCGCTGGCGCAGGCCCGCCACGCGGCCTACACACCGGCGGAGGTCGAAGGGCTCACCGAGGCGCAGCTGGAGCGGTACTTCGAGCTGGTGGGCAGCCGGTTCTGCTTCCGCAAGGACCTGCGCCGGTCGATCATCTTCGGGCGCAACGACCTGGTGCAGGACGCGCCGATCTCCCGGATCGACCTGCTGGTCTGCCGCAACACGTTGATGTACTTCAACGCCGAGACGCAGAGCAAGATCCTCGAGCGGTTCCACTTCGCCCTCGCGCCCCGTGGGGTGCTGTTCCTCGGCAAGGCCGAGATGCTGCTGTCGCACGCCCGGATCTTCGAGCCGCTGGACCTCAAGCGCCGGGTCTTCCGCAAGGCGGTGAACGGGTCCGTCAGTTTCGCCCACCTCGGCTCGCACGGCTTCCCGCAGCGGCGCATCCAGGACATCTCCGGGCTCGAAGAGCTGCGCGAGCAGGCGTTTTCGGCGAGCCCGGTCGCCCAGATCGTGGTCACCGAAGGGGAGACGACGGCCCTGATCAACTCCCCGGCGGAGGTGGCGTTCGGGTTGTCCGAACGCGACATCGGCCGGCCGCTGCGCGACCTGGACGTCTCCTACCGGCCGGTGGCGCTGCGCGCGTACGTCGAGCAGGCGCGCCTGGAACGCCGGTCGCTGCGGATCAAGGACGTCGAGTGGCGCCGGGCCGGCGAGACCGTGTGGTACGAGGTGCACGTCAACCCGCTGGTGAACAAGGACAAGACGCTGCTCGGCGTCTCGGTGGTGTTCCACGACGTGAGCTCGGCGCGCCAGCTGCTCACCGAGCTCGAGCACACGAACCGGCAACTGGAGTCCGCCTACGAGGAGCTCCAGTCGACCAACGAGGAACTCGAGACCACCAACGAGGAACTCCAGTCCACTGTGGAGGAACTGGAGACGACCAACGAAGAGCTCCAGTCCACCAACGAGGAACTGGAGACGATGAACGAGGAGCTGCAGTCCACCAACGACGAGCTGCAGACGATCAACGACGCGCTGCGTGAGCGCAGTCTCGACCTCGACGAGGTGAACGAGTTCCTCGAGTCGGTGCTCACCTCGATCCACGCCGGGATCGTCGTGATCGACTCCGAGATGCGGATCAAGGCGTGGAACCGCGGTGCCGAGGACCTTTGGGGGGTGCGGCGGGAAGAAGCCGAAGGCACCCACCTGCTGAACCTGGACATCGGCCTGCCGGTCGCGGACCTGCGCCCCGTGGTGCGCGAGGCGCTGGCCGACTCCGGCTACTACGCCGAGCAGACGTTCGAAGCGGTCAACCGGCGCGGCCGCACCACGGTCATCCGGCTGCTCTGCGGTTCCCTGCGCAGCTCGAACGGCGAAAGCCACGGCGCGCTGCTGATGATGGAAGAGACGAAGGCCGGCCAATCCGAGTGAACCCACCGGGGGATTGCGGCATCGGGGCGCGGCTGTTATCCGTTGATCCATGGGGTTGACCAACGTGTGGATCGCGACGCTCAGTGACGGCCTGCTCCGCGCCGACCAGGTCGTCGGCCTGACGGCCCATGCGACACCGGCGCTGACCGGAAAGCCACCGCGGTGGCTGCTCGACGCGACCCTCCGGGTGCCGGCGGGCAGCGGCCGCGCGGACGGCTGGGACGTCGGGATCCTCCACCGCACGCTGATCCAGACGCCGGCGGAACCGGTGGGGGCACCGGAAGCGCTGGCCCGCCTCCTGGCCCGGCTGGACCGCGAGGACACAGCCGGGCTGATCGCCGCCGTGCCCGCCAGCGGAGCCAAGGCCGGGCCGGCGAGCGTGGTGCGCTTCGCCTTCCGCCCCTTCGAGGACGACGAGCGCGCCTGAGGCGGCCGCCGCGCTACTTGGTGAGCGCGGCGATCCGGCCGAGGACCTCGTCCTGGCCCAGCGCCTGCGTGATCGCGTGCAGGTCGGGGCTGCGCGTCGACCCGGTGAGGGCGATGCGGATGATCTGCGAGGCCTCGCGGATGGAGCCGGGGAAGCCCTCGGGGTTCTTCTTGAACTCCTTGGCGTTGCGGGCGAAGCCGTGCTTGGCCGCGACCGCGCGGATCTGGTCGAACCACTCCTGGCCGTCATCGAGCTGGCGGTAGTCGGCGGCGAAGTCGCGGGCCACCGCCTGGACGACCGCCCGGTCGACGCCCAGCGCCGCGATGCGCTCGTCGTCGGGCCCGGTGACGGCCGCGTGGAGCTGCGGGAAGAAGAAGCCGTAGACCGCGCGGAACTCGCTCCACTTCTTCAAGTCCTTGCGCGGGTTCTCGGCGCCTTCGCGCTCCACGGCCAGCGCGCGCAGGGCGAGGTCGGGCTCCTCGTCGAGGACCCGGCGCAGCTCGGGGTCGAACCGCCCGGCCCAGTCGCGCACGGCGTCGAGGATCTCGGCGCCGGACAGGGTGGCGATGTGATCGGCGGCGATGTCGTCGAGCTTGACCAGGTCCACCAGCGGACCGGCGACGCCGCACTCGTCGAGGTTGATCGGCTCGGTCAGGGCCTGTTCGAGCGGCATTTCCGCGAGCCGGCCGTTGGCGAGGCCGCGCAGGTAGTACAGGACGGCGTCGGCGGGGTAGCCGGCTTCGATGAAGAAGTCGACGGACGCTTCCGGGTCCTTGCGCTTGGACAGCTTGCGCTTGCTGCCGCCCTCCTGCTTCATCAGCGGCGCGATGTGCGCGTAGGCGATCGGCTCGAAGCCGAGCGCGTCGAACAGCTGCTGGTGCACCGGGACCGACGAGATCCACTCGTCGCCGCGGATCACCAGGTTCACCCGCATGAGGTGGTCGTCGACGGCGTGCGCGAAGTGGTAGGTCGGCAGCCGGGGGCTCTGGTCGGAGCTCTTGAGGATGACGACGTCGTTGCGGTTGGCCTCGGCTTCCAGCGGCCCGCGGATGGCGTCGGTGAAGCGGGCGCGCGCGCCCGTGTCGTCCGGGGCGCGGAACCGCACGACGTACGGGGCGCCGGCGTCGAGCTTGGCCTGGACGTCGGCCGGGTCGGCGTCGCGCCAGATCGCCCAGCTGCCGTAGTAGCCGGTCGGCAGCTTGGTGGCCTGCTGCCGCTGGGTGATGGCGGCCAGCTCCTCCTTGGTGGCGAAGTCGAGGTACGCCTTGCCCTGGCGGAGCAGGTCGCGGACGTAGGTGAGGTAGATGCGCTCGCGGGCCGACTGCCGGTAGGGGCCGTAGTCCCCGCCGCGGTCGGTGTCCTCGTCGGCCGCGAGGCGGAAGTAGCGGAAGCCGCGTTCGAACTGCTCGAGGGCGCCTTCGACTTCGCGGGACTGGTCGGTGTCCTCGATGCGGACGAGGTAGCGGCCGCCGGAGCGGCGGGCGACGTCCTGGTCGATGGTGCCGACGTAGATGCCACCGATGTGCACGAACCCGGTCGGCGACGGGCCCAGGCGCGTGACCAGCGCGCCCTCGGGGAGGTCGCGGGCGGGGTACTGCTGCTCCCAGTGCTCGGGCTCCGGCAGGTCGGCAGGGAAGAGTGCGTCGATGACCGCTCGGTCCAGCATGGGTTGTTCTCCCGCGTCGTGGTGCGCTTGCCTCGGCGAAAATGGTCGTTTTCGCCGACGACGAGCCTAGCCGTGCGGCCTGCCGGGCCGCCCGGGCAGGTGGTGCTCGGCGGGCCGCGGTGCTAGCTTGCCGGGAATGCGCGGTCGGTTTCCTTTCGCCAGAACGCTTTCGGCCTTGGCTGCCCTGCTGGTGCTCCCGCTGTCCGCCCCGGCCACTGCGTCCGCCCGGCCGGGCCACGAATGCGCGACACCGTCGATCGACCGGCTGCAGCAGTGGCTGGCCAGCGGCGAAGGGGCGACCGTCCCGGCCACCGGGAGCCTGCTCGTGCCCCGGGGAAACCGGTACGCGGCCGAGGTGGCGTTCCTCGGCGCGGAGTGGCACGTGGCCGTGGTGTGGCTGGGCAACCGGTTCGAGGCGCAGGCCGACCTGTCCCGTTCGGCGGGATTCCTGCTGACCTACCGCGCGACTGACGACCTGTACGTCCAGCTGCGTCCGGCGTCCCACTGGAGCGGCGGCGACAAGTGGCTCACGCCGGTCCCGTCGACCGGGGGCCGGCTGGTGACGAAGTTCTTCGGGTTCTCGCCGCGCCGGTGGACGTCGCTGCCGGAGCTGGGGACGCCCTCGTACTCGTTCGCCTCGGCGCTGCGCGAGGCGCGGGGGTTGGTGTTCGTCGGGAAGACGCCGAACGAGCTGGAGTTCCGCGGCCTGCGCATCGACGGCTACCGGCCGCCCTGCCTCTGACGGGAGCCGGCGGAAACTGTCGGTGCCCTGTGTGACACTGCGCGCGTGATCATCGTCTTCGAGGCCGAGCTGTGGGAATGGGACGCCCGGCGCGCCGACAGCTGGGTCTTCGTCAGCCTGCCCGCCGACGCGTCGGACGACATCCGCGAGCTCGCCGCCGAGCCGCGCCGCGGCTTCGGTTCGGTGCGCGTCCGGGTGACGATCGGCGTCACGAGCTGGAAGACCTCGATCTTCCCGGACGGTGCGCGCGAGGCCTACGTCCTGCCCCTCAAACGGGCGGTCCGGCAGGCCGAAGGCCTCGGCGTGGGGGACACCTGCACCGTGACCGTGGAGCTCGTCGACTTCTGAGGCGCCCGATCCGGCGAAACGCGATCGGCCGCGGAACGGATCTGTCATGATGCGGACACAGGGCCCCGAACCGCGCAAAGGGAGACACGATGTCCGCCCAGATGGACGAGCTGATCGCCCAGTTCCAGCACTTCCAGAGCAAGGTACGGCAGGCCGAGGCCCGCTTCGCCGGCGTCGGTGACATGCAGGAGCGGATCGCCCGGCTGGAGACCACGGTCACCTCGCCCGACGGGACCGTGACCGTCACCGCGGGCGCCGGCGGCACCATCACCGACCTGCGGCTCACCGCCGGGGCCACCCGCGTCGAGGCCGGGCAGCTGGCCGCGACGATCATGCACACCATCCGCCGGGCGGCGGCCGGGGCCGCGCAGCAGCAGGCCGGCATCGTGGACGAGACCTTCGGCGACGCGTTCGGCGTGGACGTCTCGGCGCAGGTGCGCGAAGCCCAGGCGGAGGCGTTCGGAACCGTGGCGGCCGAGCCCGCGTCGGAGCAGGAGCCGCGGCAGCCGTCGCGGCCCGCCCGCCGGCCCGCCGCCGGGGACGACGACGACTTCGACCAGGGCCCCATCCTCCGCCGATCCTAGGGAAACCCGCGATGCCAGACGGAATTCAGACGAACATCGGCGCGATCTCCGCCTACGCCAAGCAGCTGCCGTTCTACGAGCAGGAGGCGGACAAGTTCGGCGCGAAGATCGACGCCGCCGACGTCACGAACGAAGCATGGGGCCTCGTCGGCCTCTTCGCGAAGCAGGGCTACACCGACCGCCTCGCCGAGCTGCGTTCGCTGCTCACCGACCTCAAGGACGGCGTGGACGGGTTCACCACGAAGCTCACCAAGGCCGCGGAGATGTACCAGGGCGCTGAAGACGCCGGGAAGGTCACCTTCGGCCGGTACGAGGCGGAAATCGACGCGATCGGGCAGGGCGAATGACCGAGCCGAAGAAGAGCATCGCCGACGCGCTGGACGTCGGGGCCTACGACGAGAGCACGGGCGCGAACCTCGACCGCGCGGCGGGCTACGTGCCGGTGGCCGGCACCGCCTACAAGGCGGGCAAGAAGATCGGCGAGCACGCCCGGCAGGCCGCGGAGGCCGACGGCCCGGGCGAGCTGGCGTCCGCGGGGGCCGCGCTGGTCGGCGACGGCGCGGCGTTCGTCGGAGCCGCCGCCGGGGACATGGTCACCTTCGCCATGGACCCGATCGGCTGGCTCGTCAGCCACGGCCTGAACATGCTGCTCGAGCTGGTCCAGCCCCTGCAGGACGCGCTGCACCAGGTCACCGGGGACGGCCCGGCCATCGGCCACGCCTCGGAGAACTTCGTCACGATCGCCCAGGGCTTCGTCGCGCTCGCCGACGACTTCGAGCGCACCGGCGACACCGCGCTGGCCGAGTGGGTGGACGAGGCGGGCGACGCGGCGAAGGAAGCGCTCGGCGACTTCTCCTCCGGCATCCGCGGCATCGGCTCGGCCGCCGGCTCGGTGGCCGAGGTGCTGCAGATGTGGTCGATGGTCATGGTGGTCATCGAAGAGGTGATCAAGGGGATCATCACCGAGCTGGTGTCCTGGCTGATCACCCTGTGGCTGCCGGCGCTGGCGGCGTCGGTGATCAGCTTCGGCGGCTCGGTCGCGGCCGCGATGACCGCGTCGATCGCCAAGGCGGCCAGCGTGCTGCAGAAGGTGACGCGCTACCTCGGCAAGTTCGGCAAGCTGCTCGACAAGTTCATGGAGTTCCTGGTCAAGTACTCCGGGAAGCTCGAGGTGTTCACCCGCAAACTGCGCATCGGCGTGATGCCCGGCGAGACGAAGTTCGGCTTCGGCGCGGTCGCCCAGGGCTGGCAGCCCAGCAACCGGGCGCTCACGACGATGTTCGGCACCTCGGCCGGTGTCAAACCGTTCCTCGCGGGTGCGGGCGTGAAGGCCGGCATCGGGGCGGGGAAGGGTGCCTTCGCCGAGGGCAAGGAAGCTGTCACGCCGGAGGGGGACGAACCGTGGTTCGACAAGAGCGAGATCGGCGGGGACCGGAGCCCGGACGAAACGCGCAAGGACCTGGACATTTGAGCGGGATCGCCGAGGGCGTCGAGCGCTGGTCCGAGCAGACCCGGGTCCGGCCCGGGCACCGCGAGCGGGTCGAGGCGCTGATGCGGGACCGGTGGCGCGAGCCGGTCATCGTGCTGCACTTCGGTGACACCGACGTGGGCTACGACGTCCCCGGCCGCCGCCGGGACGGCACCGTCGAGGGCAAGCGGCTCGTCCGGCGGTTCTTCTGGAACATCCTGCGCGGGATCGGCGCCGCGGTGTTCGGCGTCTTCGCCCTGGCGCACGGCGAACGACCGGGACTGCCGTTCCAGCGGGTGATCGGCGTTTCGGGCCCGGAGAACGCGATGGCGCTCGACCTGGCCGACCGGCTCCGGTCCGTGGAGGGCGCGTGGCTGGCGTGCTCGCCGTCGTGCCTGGCGGTGGTGGACACCGGGCCGACCGCCACCGACCCGGCCGACGCGCCCCCACCGCGGATCGCCTGGGAGGCACGCAAGCCGCAGGCACCGGAGCTCAGCTTCCGCAAGAGCACGCTGACCTGGCCGGACGGCTCGCTCTTCCGGCTCCCGGTGCAGGGCCGCACCGAGCAGCAGCACCTGCGGAAGTTCGTCGAGTTCCCGGACGTCATCCACTGGAACGGCCGCTAGAACCACCAGCGGCCGGCCTCAACCCTTGTCAGACGCGGACTAGTCCTCGCAGGCGAGGCGGGCCCAGACGACCTTCCCGTCGTCGTGGTGGCTCACGCCCCAGGCGAGGGCGAGTTCGTCGACGAGCAGCAGGCCCCGGCCACCGGAGCGGCCCGGCACCCGCAGCCGCGGTTCGCCGGTACCGGTGTCGGCGACGGCCACGGTCACCAGGCACGGGTCGTGCGTGAGGTGAATCCGCAGCTGCCGGGGGCCGGTGGCGTGGACGTAGGCGTTCTCCAGCAGCTCGCCGACCACGATCACGGCGTCGACCCGGCTGGCGTCGGCGAGCGAAGCCAGCTTGGCCTGGGCCCACCGGCGCGCGGCGGCCAGCCCCGACGGGTCCGCTCCGGTGACGTCCAGCACCTGCCATCCCGGCTCGTGTGCCGCGCCCCAGTTCACTTGCACCGTGCGACCCCTCCTTCACGGAGGGCGTACCCGGGAAACCGGCCGTTACTCCTCCGGCCGCCGGAAAAAGGGTGCTACGGGAGCCCGATCCGCCAAAGGAACGCCTCGCGCAGAGCCTCGATGAGGGCTTCGTCGTCGACTTCGCTGGGGCGGTCGCCCATCGGCAGCCAGACGCGTTGGTCCGGGATGCCGGCGATGACGCGCGTGAGCGTGACACCCGGATAGGTGAGCGTCTCACGACCGCCGTCGACATCGGAGACGACGACCTGCCGGGACTCCGCCCGGACGAGCACCTGCCGCTGGTCGTTCATGTCGCGCGTCTTCCCGGAACCGAAAGTCTTGCCGCCGTCCAGCATAGACACGCGAAGCGGCGAGCACCTTCGGTCGAACAGCGGATTCTCGTTCACGTCAGCTCGAGAACCACTGCGCACCAACATCTCCGCTGGCGGGCACGGCGCGCTCCGAGGGGGGAGGAGAGCACGCCGTGTCCGTGCCTCGAACGGTACGCCGTGGCCCGGCCGGCGGCGGTGGAACCACTCGTACGCCGGAGCAGCTCGCGGTGGCCTGCGATTCGTCGGTGCCCGCCCATGCGCCTGGCCCCGAGGTGTCCTGGCCGGCGTACGTTCGGGGTAATTCCGCCGCGTTTCCGTGCGTCGGCGAGCGGGCGCCCGGTAGACAGGGAAGTTCGGGATCTGGCGGGAGTTCTCGGATGACGTTTCGGAGCGAGGCCACCTCACCATCCGGAGTCCACAATTCCCTCGGCGGCGACGCGGCCGGCACGGTGCTGCAGGCCGGGACGATCACCGGCGACGTGTGGATCGCCGGCCCCCGCCGGGCGGAGCCCGCCCCGGTGCCCCGGCAGCTGCCGGCGGCGCCGTCGCACTTCACGAGCCGGGCCGGAGAGCTCGCGGCCTTGGACGACGTCGCCGGGGAAGACACCGGTGGACGGCCGGCGGTGGCCGTGCTGGTCGGGCCGGGCGGCGTCGGCAAGACCGCCCTCGCCGTCACCTGGGGTGCCCGGCACGCCGGCAGCTACCCCGACGGTCAGCTCTACGCCGATCTGCGGGGGTTCTCGCCGGGGACCGCGGTCGTCCCGGAAGAGGCGCTCAGCGCGTTCCTGCGTGCGCTGGGGGTCGCACCCGAGCGCGTGCCGCCCGACTTGGCCGAGCAGGCGGCCCTGTTCCGGACGACGACGGCGGGCCGGAGGTTGCTGGTCGTGCTGGACAACGCGTTCTCGGCGGCCCAGGTCCGCCCGCTGGTGCCCGCGTCTGCCGGCTGCCTGGTGCTGGTGACCAGCCGCCTGCGGCTGGACGGGCTCGGGTCCGAAGGTGCGCGATTCCTCGACGTGGCACCCCTTTCCCAGCCGAAGGCCGTCGAGCTGGTGGTGCAGGCGGTTGGCCGGTCGAGAGTCGCCGGTGAAATGGCCGCGGTCGCCGAGCTGGCGGTCCTTTGCGGACGGTTGCCGATCGCGCTGCGCGTGGCGTCGGCCCGGCTGGCGTCCCGGCCGCGGTGGCCGGTCGCGCGGGTGGTGGCCGAACTCGGCGACGAACGATCCCGGCTGAGCCGGCTTTCGGCGGAGGGCGACGCCCCGGTGGCGGCGATGTTCGACTGGTCGTACCGGGCGTTGCCGCCGACGGCCGCGACGCTGTACCGGCTGCTGAGCGAGTTCCCGGGTGCTTCGTTCGGCATCGACGTGGCGGTGGCGGCGACCGGCCTGGCCGAACCGGCGACCAGCGACGGGCTGGAGCTGCTCGTCGACGCGAGCCTCCTGGAAGAGGTCGGCGAGCTCCGCTTCCGGTTCCACGACCTCGTCCGCCTGCACGCCCGCGCGCAGCGTGATTCCGGCCGGGCCGAGGTGCTCCCGCGGCTGGCGACCTGGTTCCTGCACGAGATGACGCGGGCGAACATGCTCGTCATCCCGCTGCGCTGGCGGATCAGCCCGGTGTGCGAGCAGTACCGCGCCGCGCCGCCCGCGTTCGGCTCGGGACGGGAAGCGCTCGACTGGCTCGACGGACAGCTGCCGAACGTGCTGGCGGTGCTGGAAGCGGCCGCCGAACAGCAGCACGACCGGCTGGCGTGGCAGCTGTGCGAGGCCCTGTGGGAGCTGTTCCTGCACCGGAAGCACTTCCCCCGCTGGCTGCGTTCGCACGAGATCGGCATTGCGGCGGCGCAGCGCTGCCGGGACGCGGTCGCGGAGTCCCGGCTGCGCTGCCAGCTCGGCCGCGCGTACCTGGACCTGGGCCGGTTCGAGGCCGCGGAGCGCGAATGCGGTCACGCACTGGAGCTGGCGCGCGCGGCCGGGAGCCGGCACAACGAATCGGTGGCGCTCGACCAGCTGGGAACGGCGGCGCAAGGCCGCGGCGACGTTCCGGCGGCGATCTCGTTCTACACCGGCAGCCTGGAGATCGAACGCGAGCTGGGCATCGACCGCGGCGTCGCCCAGCGGCACCGCCGCATCGGCGAGGTGCTGGCCAAGGCGGACCGGCCGGCCGAAGCGGCGGAGCACCTCCAGCGCGCCCGCCGGATGTTCGCCGACCTGGGGGACGAGAAGGACGAGGCGAAGGTCCTGGTCGGGCTGGCTCGCCTGGACGCTCGCGGCGGCGACATCGCCTCGGCGAAGCGTCGCCTGGAGCGGGCGCGGACGGTACTGGCGGAGGCGGGCTCAGCGGTCTACCAGGCGGACGTCCTGGTCGGTTTCGCCGACGTGGCGGAGTGCGAGAACGACCCGAGGGCGGCCCGCGGCCACCTCGTCGAGGCATTGGAGCTGTACGAGCAGGTCGGCGGGCCGCAGGTGGAGCGGGTCCGCGCCCGGCTGCGGCGATACGACGCCGAGATCGCGGAGGCGCCGGCCGCCGAGAACCCAGACGTACCCGGCGACGGCGGCGAGCTCGCCCCGCACGATGCCGAGGTCACCGCGGCGGTGCCCGACCACGCACCGGCACCCCGCCAGCCGGACGGCGGCGATGGTCAACCCCGGCAGCTCGGTGAATGACCGCGCGATGACGGCGCGGGCGTCGGCGAAGACGTGGGTCCCGGGGTGGACGAGGACGTCCGCCAGCGCCGGGCGCTGTCCACGCCCGGCGGTGACGAAGCTGCCCTCCGCGCCGGAGGGCAGCGCGTAGCTCCACCGGTGGGGGGCCGGGGACCGGCCCCCCCGCCGGGAGGAGGGGGGGGTAGACGGCGCGGGTGCATCGGTGGGGGGGGGGGGGGGGGTAGGGGGCACACACCCGCCCGGGAGGGGTGGGAGAGCGGT
>NZ_JBHVXZ010000011.1:113741-131422 GCF_042881395.1 Amycolatopsis sp. NPDC058278
AGCGCGTAGCTCCACCGGAGGGGGCCGGTCACCCGCCCGGCCGGCTTCGCGGCCGCGGGATGACCGGCCGGGACACGAGCTGGGGGAGGGGCGCGGGGGAGAGCGGAACCGCTCGCGCCGGTTCGGGGAGACCGAGCAGTTCGTACATCTCCTTCCGGAAGGCCTTCCCGGCCTCCCCGGGGCGCGAGGTCAGCAAGCCGGCGATCCGGGCGCCGAGCCCACGGCCCTGCGCGTCGGCGGCGGCGTGGAGCTGGGGGAGCAGCGGGCGCGTGGCGTCCCACCGCGGGGTGTGCTCGGCCAGGACGGCGGTCGGGCTCCCGGCCAGCAGCGGCTGAGGGCCGTGCGGAAGCCGCAGGACGGGAGTCCCGAGGCCGGCTGCGAAGGTGCCGACCGACGTGTAGTCGGCCATCACGTAGTCGGCGGCGGCGACCGCACCGCGCCAGTCGGTGTGCGGAGCCAGCACGCCGAGCCCGGCTTCGATGGCGTCCGAGAGCCAGCCGAGCACCTGGCCGACGCCGTGCTGCGAAAAGATCTGCGGGTGGAGGGAGGCGACCACCCGGAACCGATCGCGCGGCGCCGCTTCGACGATCTGCCGGAAGAGCTCCGGATTGCGGCCGAAGCCCGATCGAGGTGACCAGGTGGAGGTGACCAGCAGTATTTCCCGGTCGTCCTTGACGCCGAGGGCACGCCGGTGCTGGTCACGGTATTCCGCGGTGGCGACGAGCCGGTCGAAGGCGATGTCACCGCCGACGAAGGCGTGCGGCAGGGCCTCCGGGCAGAACCGGGCGAGAAGATCCCGTTCCCGTTCGTGCGTCAGCGCGATCCGGTCGGGGCGGACCCGGCCGTCCCGCATCAGCTGCGCGGGGTGGAGGCCGGTGACGAGCGCGGCGTCGGTGTCGGTGCGGTGGGGACGGTACTGCCCGAGCCCGCCGCCGTGGGGAACCAGGAGCAGGGGTCCCAGCACGTCGTGGATGCCGCGAGTGCTCCCGGCGAGCACCAGCCCATGGGCGACCCGCCGGATCTGCGGCATGGTCAGCAGAACCCCGCCGTCGGCACGGATAAGTTCGGCGGCATCGGGCCGATCCTCACCGTTGTCCGGCACGGCGTAGACGCGCATCAGCCGGTGGTCGGCGTCGATGAGGGGGACGAGGTCGTTGAGCCTGAGCAACGCGACCACGTGCGGGGCGAAGAAGAGGGCCTGCAGACCGAGCCGGGTGGCCCAGTGCTCTTGTGCTCCGTTTTCGTCGTTCACCGTGGCCACCCCTCCCGGCGTGAGGCGTAGCGCAGCGCGCCGGCTCGGCTGGCCAGCGCCGGTAACGGTCTGCGGTCGGCGGGGACGGCGACTTTCACGGTGCCTCCTGGAACGGAATCGGCGACATCGCCGATTCGCCGGACATGGGTCGGGCGGTCGCGGGGCGCGGGTGCGCGGGCCGGCGCCGAGGCCGGCGGTGTCGCGGACAACCCTGTCCTGGGGAGAGGCACTGGCAGGCCGGACGGCGGGTTCGTGGCCCGGTTCCCGGTCTGGGTGGCTCTGAGTCACCCGATATAGGTGAATTCACGTTCCCGGAGAGATGATCTCGGGTCTCCAACCGGACGGCGGCACCAACCCCCGGTCGGGGAGTCGTATGCTGTCGCCTTCGGCAGTAAGTCCGCGCTCGTGTCACGTGGGGCGGAGGTTATTGCCTTGCGGAAGCGGTCCCTGGTGGCAGCCGGGGGCCGCTTCTTCACGCTTGTCTCATCAGTCGTCCAGCCTTTCCAGCATGCGGTCGATCAGCTCAGGTGTTTCGTCGGCGGAATGCGCTGCCTCTTCGAGGCCGAAGAAGAGCTGGATGAACTCGGCGGCCTTGACGGCGCCGGTGACGTCGTCGAAGAACTGATCTCCGTCGGGCTGCTCCACGTCGAGGAACAAATCGTTCGACTGTTCGGACAACTGGAGGAGCTCGAAGGAGCTCTGCATCCCCCGGACCCAGCCCGCCTTGTAAGGCAGGACTTGCAGGGTCACGTTGGGTTGCAGGGCGATGTCGCGAAGGTGCTGCAGTTGCTGCCGCCACACGTCGGCGTCGGTGATGCGGCGGTGCAGCACCGATTCGTCGAGGATGAAGAAGTTCTCCAGGTCCGGGTCCGCCAGCCGCTGTTGACGATCCCGGCGCAACCTGACGTGCAGATCGGCGAGTTCCGGCTTTCCCGATGCCGTCAAAGCCAGCGAACTCGTGTAGGCCGGTATCTGGAGCAGGCCCGGGACCACCAGCAGCTGGTACTGGCGCAGGACCACGGCGGCCGACTCCAGACCGAGGAATTTCACGAACTCCGGGCTGTTGGTCCGCTTGTACTGGTCCCACCAGCCGGGTTCCCTTCCCGCCTTGGCCATCGCGACATATTTTTCGACGCGATCCCGGTCGGTGATGCCGTAGTGCAGCAGGAGGGCCTTCAGATCGGTGATGGACAGGCCGACCGTGCCGCCTTCGATGCGGATCAGCTTCGAGACGGACCAGTCGAGTGCCTCCGCGACCTCCTTTTGCGTCAACTGCAGGGCTTCTCGCGCCTCCTTCATTTCGGCCAGCACCCGCCGCTGGCTGGCCACTGGGGAGTGCGCCTTAGTCATGATCTGCTTACTCTCCTCTCAAGAGTGGCAGTCTGTCGATCTGCCACATGGCAGAACGATAGCACCCTGTGTGGTGTGTGTCACTTTGGAGGCAGGCAGCTCGCCGGTTGGACAGCGGACAGGTGGCGGTCCGGCTGGAGGCGGCGGGGTGGGCGCCGAAACTGGTGCCTGAGCGGATCGCGGGCCGATTCGGGGGTGACTGCGAAGTCCGAGCTGATCGCTGATCTGCCCGCCCGGGCGTGGCGGCGGCTGTCGGTGGGGGCCGGCGCGCATGGGCCACGCGAGTATGACCGGGCGCGGGTGCCGATCCGGATCGGCTGGGCAGCCGGGACGTGGGCGCTGGCTGTTGCCGTACTGGCCGTCAGGCCCGGTTCTTCGCGATGTTGCGGATCTTACGGGTGTGCCCGGATTCGGCGAGCAGTGCGAGGACCGGCCGCGACGTCGATTCTTCGGCCAGGAGCCGCTGCATCCAGGGGGTGACAGCGGCCAGTTCGGCCTCGGTCGGCACGGCACCGGCCTTGACCGACAGGTAGAGCAGCCAGTCGCCGACGCGGCGGCGGACGAAGGCGCGGTTGCCCTCGGCCGGGAGCCGGTCCGCCACCGGCAGGATCCCGTCCGCCCACTGCCGGAACGCGTCGGGGCTCGCCGCCTTTGCCGCGATCCGGTCGACGAGTTCGACCACCGCCGACTTGGCCGCCAGCTGGTCGGGGTCGCGCACGAGCGCGGCCACGAGCTCGCGATCGGCGTCACGGCTCTCACCGGCGGCGGCGACCGCGACGACGCGCCGGTAGGCGGCCGACCGCACGTGCTCGTCCGCGAAGGCCTCGTCGATGTCCACGTCGACGAGGCCGGCGTTCGCCAGCAAGGCGGTCAGATCGCTGCGCAAGGTCATGGTGGGTTCACGTGTCACAGGGTTTGGCCTTCGCTTCGCGCTGCGCCTTCTGCTCGCGCTCCTGCGCCTGGTTGCGCCGGCCGAGCTTCCGGACGGCCTTCCGGATCTCGTTCTTGAAGTTTTCCACCACCTGCCGCTCCACGCTGCTGAGCTCCGGCTCGTCTTCCATCGGATGGCCGTTCGGGCCGATCCGGATGTTCCGCCTGCCGTTGAAGACGTGGGCGTGCGCGGGCCAGTCGTCGTCGTACTCGTGGACGACGATCCGGACGCCGTTCTTGATGACGTCGAGCAGGGAAAGCCCGAGCGGGTCGAGCCACACGAACGGGTTCGGCACGTAGCTGTGCGGCGCGTACCCGCCGGCCAGGCCGATCGGGTCGGCACTGAGGTACCGGGCGGATTCCGGGTCGTAGTACCGGAAGTAGTTGTAGCTGAGCCCGGATTCCGGATCGGCGTACTGGCCGGGGAACCGCAGCGGGGTCGACGCGCCGCCACCGTGGGCGACCGGCCGTCCCCACACCGTGGTCTGGGAGAACCATGCCACGTTCCCGTGCTCGTCCAGCAGTTCGGTCGGGGTGCCGACCAGGTCGGTGACGATCGCGTAGAACTTCTCGTCGGTGCTCCGCTGGTCGTCTTCCGTGCGCTCCACCTGGACGAGCGGCCGGTGGGACGCGGGGTCGTAGTCCCAGGTCACCGATCGCCGGTGGGTGAGCTGCTCGGCCAGCGTCGTCTCGTCCCAGACGAAGTCGACCCGCTCCACGACCTGGCCGCGGGCGTGCCGCTCCTTCGCGATCCGCCGGCCGAGCGCGTCGTAGCGGTAACGCCATTCGCTGCCGTCCGGGGTGCTCAGGCCGACCAGCTGGTCGGCGGCGTTCCAGGAGTACTGCCAGACGTCGGTGCCGTGGTGCTTGCGGACGACCCGGCCCTGGGGGTCGTACTCGTACCGGAGGGCGCCCGCCTCGTGCAGCAGGGTTCCGGTGTAGCGCCACGGCGGGTCCGGTGCCTCGCCCTGCCGCGCCGCGCCGGCCAGGTTGCCGGCCACGTCGTACCGGTAGTGCTCGGACCACCGCCGGCCGTGCACCTGCTCGATCCGGCCGGACGCGTCGAGATCGAACCGGCGGGGCCCGGCGAGCCGGTCGGTGACGGCGGTGAGGTTGCCGTCCGGGCGGTAGCGGAAAGTGCGGTGCTGCACCGGTTCTTTCCCGCCCCCGCCCAGCACGGTCTGGCTGAGCAGCTGATCGTTCGGGCTCCAGGCCTGGGCGAGGCGCAGCCCGGCCGGGCTCGTCCGCGCGGTCTCCCGGCCCGCGGCGTCGTAGCCGAACGCCAGCGTCCGGCTGCCGCTGTGGAGGGTGACCGCCGAGCCGGCGGCGTCGAACTCCCACGCCGACACCGTGCCGCCCGGCGTCCGCCGCCGGACGCGCCGGCCGAGCAGGTCGTATTCCGACGTGACCGTCCGGCCGTTCACGCTCTCGGCCACCACCCGGCCGAGCGCGTCCCGCGTCAGCGTGATGGCCGAGTCGCGGCTCGACGCGGAGACGAGCCGTCCGGCGGCGTCGTAGGAGAAGCTCATCGTGTCCGCCGGGGACTGCGTCGAAACCACGCGGCCGGCCAGGTCGCGGTGGTAGGTGGTGGTCTCCCCGGCGCCGTTGGTCCGGCTGACGAGCCGGCCGGCCGCGTCCCGTTGGTAGCTGGTCACGCGGCCGTTGAAGTCGGTTTCGCGCGCCAGGAAGCCGGCCGCGTCGTACTCGTACCGCCACACCAGACCCTGCGCGTTGGTGACCGTGGTCAGGTTCAGTTCCGTGTCGTAGCCGAACTCGACGCGGCTGCCGTCGGCGTTGACCTGGGCCACGGGCAGGGCGAAGTGGGTCGTGGCGATCGACAGCAGCGGACGGCCGCCGACGGAGTACTCGGCGAAGTTGCCTTCCGGGTCGTGCCGCCACCGTTCGACCGTCCCGTCCGGACGCGTCCTGGTCAGCGGCTTGCCCTCCACCGTCCAGGTCGTCCTGGTCGTGTTGCCGAGCGGGTCGGTCTCTTCGGTGATCCGGCCGAGCTCGTCCCGGCGGAGCCGCGTCGCGTGGCCGAGCGGGTTGACCACCGCGGTGGGCAGGCCGAGGGCGTCCGTCTCGACCCGGCGCACGTTGCCCAGGGCGTCGGTTTCGCCGCGGCGGTGACCGCGGTCGTCGTATTCGTAGCGGGTGACAGCGCCGGCCGGATCGGTTTCCTCGACGACGTTGCCGCGTTCGTCGCGCCGGTAGCTCCAGCGCGCGCCGTCGGGGTCGATGATCGCGACGGTCGAGCCGAGTTCGTCCTCGATCCTGGTGGTGCTCGTGCCGTCCGGGTGGACGACGAGCGTGGGCTCCCCGGTCCGGCCGTACTCGTACCGCGTGGTGCGGCCCAGCGGATCGGTTTCCGCGGTGACCCGGCCGTAGGCGTCGCGTCGGTACCGGGTGGTCGCGCCGAGCGGATCGACTTCGCGGACCAGCTGCCACCCGTCGTCGAAGTGGTACGTGGTCACCGCGCCGAGCGAATTGCGGTAGGTGGTGACCCGGTTCCGCTCGTCGTACTCGATGGCGCAGGCGAGCGCGCCGCCGCTGCCGTCGGTCCGGACCACCCGGCCCGCGTGGTCGTAGTGGTAGGAGTACCAGTGGCCGTTCCGGTCGAGCCAGCGCGTGACTCGGGCGTCGCCGTCGTACTCGAAGCGCATGGCCCGGCCGGAGGAGTTGGCGACGGCGGTCAGCCGGCCGGCGTCGTCGTACTCGTAGCCGGCGAGGAGGATGTCGCCGCCGGACGCGCGCTTCAGGCGCAGGCCCGTGATCCGGCCGTCCACCGAGGCGACGGCGACGTGGTAGCCGCCGGAATGGTCGATGGCCGTCGGCGTGCCGGCCGCGTCCCGGAGAACGGCGACGCGGTTGCCGTTGCGGTCGGCGATCGCGGAGAGCAGTCCGCGCGCGGCCGGCCCGGTTCCCGCCGGAGCCGCGAAGTGGCGGATCTGCCCGTCGTCCGGGCTGGTGACGGTGAACTCCCCGGTCTCGGTCACGCGCAACGGCCAGCGGGCGCCGTGCGAAGGGAGCACCGGGGTGCCGTCGGCCGCGGGCAGCGGATAGGTCAACCGGACGCCGTCCGCCCCGACGTAGCAGACGCCGTCGGCGTCGACCTCGATCCGCTGGTCCACTGTCGACGCCCACGACCGGCCGAACGACCGGCCGAGGCGGTATGTCGAGATGTGGGTCCGGCGCAGCACCAGGGGAAGCACGCCGGGCAGATCGACGTCTGTCTGCGACATCAGCATCTCGCCCGTGGCGAGGTCGACCGGGTCGCCGCCGGTGCACTTCTCTTCGTTGGGACGGCCGTCCTTGGCCGGGTCGGTGTTCTCGCGGGCGTCGGGTCCCTGCGGTTCGCTCGTCCGGTCGCCGGAGGGGGTGGTGCCGTCGTCGCCGGCTTCGGTCGGGTGGGTGTCCTCGCCGGCGGGGGTCCGCGGTTCCTCCCCGCCCGGCTTGCCGTGGGGTTCCTCGGCGGCCGAGGACACGTGAGTGGAGCCCTCACCGTCGAGGTGGGGTTCGGCTTCGCCGGGACGGCCGTGCAGCTCGGCCATGATCTTCTTGACGGCGGCGAAGATCTCTTCCAGCTTGCTCATCAGCGGCCGCAGCTTCTCGACCGAGTTGATGAGTTTCTTGATGGCCGCGCCGATCTTCTCCATCCACGCCGAGACCTGCTCGACCACCTGCGCCACCACGACCGGCGTGCCCAGTCCGAGCGAGCAGACTTCCTCCAGCGCGTCCTGGATGAAGTCGCCGATGGCCTGGGTGACCATGTCCCGGACCAGGCCGCGCACCACGCCGGTGAGCACTCCGACGATCTCGACCACGGTGCTGATCGCGTTGGCGCAGGTGGCCGCCGCGGTGATGTGGTCGAGCTTCTTCTTGATGCCGGCGCGGTAGGAGTCCGCCGCCGCGCCCGCCCAGTTCGCCGTGTCCTGCTGCACCGTCGCGGCCAGGTCCTGAGCAGCCTTGCCCACCGCCGCGCCGACGTTCTTCCAGGTCTGCGCGTACGCGGCGATCTGGTCGGCGTCCCCGGCCAGGTGGTTCAGCGCGTCCTGCAGTGGCTTCACGTGCTCGATCAGCCAGTTCAGCCCGTAGGAGATCAGCGTGCCGACGGGGTTCATCGCCATCGTCAGCAGGTCCATCCCGGCACCGATGGCCGCGATCCCGCCTTCGATCCAGTTCCCCGACGAAATCCCTTCGTAGGCGCCGACAGCGTCGTCCACGACGCTGATGCCGGTGTGCCAGGTCGTGGAGTCCTGCTTCTGCGCGACCAGCGGGTTGCTCACGACAGCCCCTTGCCGAGGTCGGTCAGGGTCTTCGCGTGTGCCTGCTCGGCGGTCCGGTACTTCTCCGCGGCCTGGTCCACGGCCTCGGACACCGAGCCCATCGCCTCCTTGGCCGCGCCGAGCGCGAGCAGCCCGGGTGCGCTCACCGTGAGCACCATCGGCACGAAGAGCGGACCGCAGATCAAGCCGTAGGCTTCGACGCCCATGGTCACCTGCTCGGCCGCGGACAGTGCCTGCCCCAGCGTCCGGGAGACCTGATCCACGGCTTTCGCGTGCTTCGCCAGTTCGTCCGGGTGGACCTGGTAGCCCTCGCCTGTCACCGTGCCCCCTCGATCACTCGCGCACCATGAACGATCCGCCGAAGTCTTCGCCGCCGCCGCCGCCGCCGCCGTCGTCGTCCGGCGGGCGGCGGACCGGGGGCGGTGGCTTCGGTTCGGCCGGGGTCTCCTCGATCGCGCCGAGGCGCCGTACGTTTTCCGCTGCCGGTTCCGGTTCCTCCGGTTCCGGTTCCGGGAATTTCGCCCGGTAATTGCCCACGATCGTGTCCACCGTCTGCTGGTCATCCCCGATCGTGCCCGCCATGACTTCGGCCAGCCGGTCCGGCAACCGCGACTGGGCGCGGCGCAAGGTGGTCAGCACGGCGGTGGCCACCTGCGTGCCGGACAGTTCCCGGACCCGGTCGGTGATCTGCAGATCGGTCACGTTCCCGGCGGAATCCACGGTCACGGTGACCATGCCGTCCCGGCCCGACTCGGTCACCGACACCTGGCCGACCGCCGCCTGCATGGCCTGGTAGCGCTGCGCCTTCTCCTTCGCCTGCGCCACCCACCGATCCACCTGCGCGGCCGGATCGCCCGTCGCGTCCGAAAACGGACCACTCATCGCCGCCCCCCTGTTCGCTCCGGTCGTTCGACGCGACGAGCAAACCACTGGGTTCCGCCCGCGTGGCCCGGACGGCGTGAATTACCCCGAACAGGGCAAGCGATTTTTCCCGGAACGACGGAATGTCTGGTTTCCCGTTCCCCGAGCCACTCCATGCGGGACCGGCGGAGTCCTGGAGGTGACCGACGTCGGCTGGTTGGTGTCGCTGTAGCGGGCGGTGCCGCCGGGTTGGCGGTGGCGAGGTTCCGGCGCCGTCGTTGCCAGCGGATCAACGACGCAGGATGCTAGTGGTGCCTGGTCAGGAAGGCTCGCCACGTGCTGTGCGTGAGCGGCAGGTGGACGCCGGGGTCTTTCGAGTCTCGCACCAGGACGCTGTCGGATGTCGCGGCCACTTCGACGCAGTCGTTCGTGTTGCCACCACTGTTGCTGGCCGAACTCTTGACCCACACCAGGCATCGGGTGCCGGTTTCGGTGGGTTGCTGCCCGAACGGCTCGGCCACGTGCGTCCCCCGGTTCTCGAAAGGCGCGTACCGGCCAGCCGGGCGGCGTTGGGCCGGAGCATCGCGTGAAAGTGTTCGGAGCCTGACTGCGGAACGTGACGGTTCGACACCGCCGAGACAAGGATAGCTCATGGTCCACAGGTTTGTTGTGGAGCGGTTCCGGGTCAAATCCCTGACATTTCCGGGACATCGCCGATCGCCTGCACATGCACAATTCCGTGCAGACGAACGTTCGTCGCGGATCGCCTGGAGTGCGGGTGGATGACTTGGTGTGCCTGGGAATCCGAAGCCGGCGTGGGCCATAACCACGAATTCCGGGCCGACTGAGAACGCCGCCGAAAGGCGGTCTAGAACTCCAGCTGCTCCGTCTTCCGCGGCATCAGCAACAACGCGCCCACCGACAGGACGGCCACCGCCAACAAGCCCAGAAACACGTAGTGCGTGGCATCCGCCAATGCGCCGCGCACGAACACCGCGGCCGGTGAATCGTCCGCGTGGCCACCCAGCACCAGGCTCGTCGCGTCGACCGATGGCGGCAGCTGACCCACCCCCGCCGGCGGGTTCGCGAACCGGGACGCCAGCGTCGCGTTGGCGATCGCCCCGAACGCCGCCGCTCCCACCGCGCTGCCCAGCGACCGGCTGAACAGGTTGGTCGCCGTCACCACTCCGCGGCGGTCCCAGCCCACCACCGACTGGATCGCCACCAACGTCGGGCTCGCCGCCAGCCCCAGGCCCACCCCGAGGACGAACGCCGCGAACGCCGCCGCCCACAGTGACGAACCCGCGCCCAGCAGCGCCACCAGCACGCCGCCGGCGATGATGAACACGCTGCCGATCAGCGCCGTGTCGCGGAAGCCGATGCGCAGGTAGATCTTGCCCGCCAGGGACGCCGAAATCGGCCAGCCCACCGTCAACGCCGCCACGGCGAACCCCGCCACCAGCGCGCCCGCGCCGAGCACACCCTGCGCGTACGTCGGCAGGTACGACGTCAGGCCCATCAGGACCGCGCCGACCACCACCGCCACCAGGTTGCCGCCCACCAGGACCCGCCGGGTGAACACCCACAGCGGCAGCACCGGCTCGGCCGCGCGCTTCTCCGCCAGCACGAACGCCACCAGCAGCAGCGCGCCCGCGACGAAAGTCCCCACGCTCGGCAGCGACCCCCATGCCCACGCGACGCCGCCTTCGAGCAGGCCGAGGATGATCAGGGAACAGCCGACGGTGAGCAGGGTCGCGCCCAGGTAGTCGACCTTGTGCGGCTTGCGTTCCACGCGCTCGGCGAAGCCGCGGAACAGCATCAGCGCCGCGATCGCGCCCAGCGGCAGGTTGACGAAGAAGATCCAGCGCCAGTCCAGGTACTCGGCGAACACGCCGCCGAGCGTCGGGCCGACCACCGAAGCCACGCCCCAGACGCTGGCCACGTAGCCCTGCACCCGCGCGCGTTCCTCCACCGTGTACAGGTCGCCGATGATCGTCATCGACATCGGCTGGATCGCCCCCGCGCCGATGCCCTGGACCGCCCGGGCGGCGATCAGCACCGGCATGCTCCACGCCGCACCGCAGAGCACCGAGCCGACCAGGAACGCCGCGATCCCGAAGAACATCACCGGCCGGCGGCCGAGCACGTCGGCGAACTTGCCGTACAGCGGCACCGTCACGGCCTGGGTGAGCAGGTAGATCGAGAACAGCCACGGGAACTGCGCGAACCCGCCGAGGTCGCGCACCACCGACGGGACGGCGGTCGCGATGATCGTGCTGTCCAGCGCGACCAGCGCCGTGCTGAGCATGACCGCGATCAGCACCGGGCCGCGTTCGGACCGGAAGCCGACCCCCCTCGTGGCGGCGGGTGTCGTCATCGGCGGGGTGCTCCTCGGGACGGTCATGACCGGAGTCAACTGCTTTGCAGTCCTAAGCATTCCATCCCGGTGGCACCGGCCCCAGCGAATTTCCCGGCGCCCGTGGCGCAAGATGGACAGGATGAGCGACTGGATCCGGCCGATCGGGCGGGGCTGGGTGGTCCGCGACGCGGTCCCCGGCCCCGACGTCGACGAGTTCGCCGAGCCCGAGCGCGTGATCGAGGCGCTGGCCGCGCCCGGTGCCGCCGACAGCCTGCTGGCCGTGCAGCACCCCGCCCGCACGCCCGCGGCGCTGGCCCGCGGGCTCGGCCTGACCGCCGCGGTCCCCATCGCCCGCGCCGTGCTCGAACGGCTCCGCAAGCGGTCCTACCGGCCGGTCCGCGACGTCGTCGCGCCCTACCGGATCGAAGGGCCGGACGGGGTGGCGCTCGGCCTGCTCTGCCTGGTCGACCCGGCGGCGGTGACCGACGACGGCGCCGCGCGCGTCCGCCACACCGAGGACGTCTACCCCGACGTCGTCGCCGAACGGGCCGCGGTGCTCGCCGGGCTGGGCTGCGCGACCAGCGCGGCGCTGCTCGTCCCGGGCGGCGGCGGCGCGGAGCTGACCGAGCAGGTCGAACAGGCCTGCGCCGGCCTCGGCCTGCCCGATCTGTCCACTTCGGACGCGGCGGGGCGGCGGCACGACCTGTGGGTGGTGCCCGAAGGGCCGCTGCAGAGCCGGCTGCTGGCCGTGGTCGCCGGCACGGACCTGCTGGTCGCCGACGGCAACCACCGCGTGGCCGCCGCGGCGGCGGCCGGCCACGGCGCGCTGCTCGCCCTGGTCACCGCGGGACCGGCGCTGGAGATCGGCGCGATCCACCGCGTCCTCACCGGCACCGGTTTCGGCCCCGAAGACCTGGTGTCCCGCTGGTGCGAGGCCGGCCTGGACGTCCGCTACGACGAGCACGCCGTGCCGGTCACCGGCGAGGTCGTGGTGCGCGCCGGGGCGGCCGTGCTGCGGATCCCGCTCCCGGCCGTGGACGGACCCGGGCCCGTGATCGACCACGAGATCGTCGAGCAGGTCCTGTTCGCCCGCGCGCTCGGCGTCGATCCCGACGGGCCGTGCGTCCGCCCGCTCCCGGCCGGCCGGCCGCTGCCACCGGACGCGGACGCGGTGGTGCTGCTGGCCCCGGTGAGCTACGCCGACGTCCTCGCGGTGCACGCGGCCGGCCGCCGGATGCCGCGGAAGGCCACGTACTTCACGCCGAAGCCGCGCAGCGGGCTCGTGCTGGCAGAGCTTTAGCAGGCGTCCCACCAGTTCAGGACCCGGGTGGCGAACAGCGTCAGCCACTTCGACGGCTGCCCGGCCGGGACGTCCACCGCGAACCACACCCGGCCGGAATCGGTCCGCTGCTGCAGCCACGTCCCGTCGGCCTGCCGGGCCGCGCGGACCAGGGCGATCGCCTCGGCCAGCCGCTCGTCAGGTCGGCCCGCGTCGCGGAAGTAGGACGCCGCGTTGAGCACGTCGTAGCGCCAGCGGAAGGGGTAGCCGAACTCCGTCACCCACGGTCCGATCGGCTCACCCGTGGACAGCGGCGGAAGAGCCTGCGCTCCAGCAGGTATTCCTCGCCCGCGAGGCGTGCCGCCCGCGACGCCGGAGTCCCGCCCGTCGCGGTTTCGAACGCGAGCAGGCCTTTGAGCGCGTTGAGCGTCGAGTGGACGGACGAGCGCGTCGATCCTTCGACCCACGCGCAGTTCCAGCCGCCATCGGGCATCCGGTGCTCGACGAACCACTGGGCGATCCCGGCGACGTCCGCGCCGAGCCACACCCCGTTGGCGAGGGTCCAGGCGTTGATGCAGCAGTCGACTTCACCGCCCCAGTACGGCAGGTCGTCGTACTCCCAGCGGCAGTGCCGGTCGAGCAGTTCGGCCGTGCCGCGCAGGACGGCGGCGTCGAGGCCCCATTCCCGGAGGGCGTTCAACGTCCACGTCGTCGCCGTCCACGGCTGGTCCTCGTCGCCGTGGTGGCCGGCGGGGAAGAACGCGCCGCCCGCCCAACGGCCGTCGGGGTCCTGCGCCGCCAGCAGGCGGGCACCGAAGCCCTCCGACGCGATCCGCGCCCGCGTCGCTTCCCAGACCGCCGGTGGCTCGCCCGCCAGGTCGCGCTCCACCTGCCAGCGCAGGGCCGGGTCGGTGTCACGCAGCCGGGCGAGCAGCTCCATCAGGCTCCCGTGACGCCGTCGATGGCCTCCCGCAGGAAGTCCGCGTGGCCGTTGTGCCGGGCGTACTCGTGGATCATGTGCAGCATCACCAGCCGCAGCGATACGTCCTCGCCCCAGCGTGGCTGGTGGCCGGTGACGTCCAGCGACTCGGCCGCTTCTTCGATCTTGCGCGATTGTTCGACCTCGGCCTGCCACACATCGAAGGCTTCGGAGCGCGTCGAGGAACTCGCGTCGTAAGCGGCCTGGTAATCGCCCTCGTCCGACCACACCAGCGGGATGTCCTCGGCGTTGATCACCCGCCGGAACCAGGTGCGCTCGACCTCGGCCATGTGCCGGACCAGGCCGAGCAGCGACAGCGTCGACGGCGGGCTCGACGCCCGGCGGAGGTCCTCGTCGGACAGTCCGTCGCACTTCATCGCGAGGGTGGCGCGGTGGAAGTCGAGGAAGGTGCGGAGCATTTCGCGCTCGCCCCCGGTCAGGGGCGGTGCTGGGCGTTCGGTGGTCACGAAGGAGTGTGTATCACGCCGGGAAGTGTCGTACCCGTGATTTAAGCTCGCGCGGTGGACTTGCCCGTGATGCCGCCCGTGCGGCCGATGCTCGCGAAAGCCGTGCACGAGGTGCCTCGTGACGCGGGGCTGCTGTACGAGCCCAAGTGGGACGGCTTCCGCTGCGTCGTGTTCCGCGACGGCGACGAAATCGAGCTCGGCTCCCGCAACGACCGCCCGCTCACCCGCTACTTCCCGGAGCTGGTGGAGCTGCTGGCCGCCGCGCTGCCGCCCCGCTGCGTCGTGGACGGCGAGATCGTGCTGGTCACGCCGGCCGGGCTCGACTTCGAGGTGCTGCAGCTGCGGCTGCACCCGGCGGCTTCGCGCGTGCGCAAGCTCGCCGAGGAGACGCCGGCCAGCTTCATCGCCTTCGACCTGCTCGCCCTGGGCGACACCGACCTCACCGAGCAGCCGTTCCGCGAGCGGCGCAAGCAGCTCGAAAGCGTGCTCGCCACGAACGCCGAAGGGCTGCAGCGCGTCCACCTGACCCCGCTGAGCGACGATCCGGCGCAGGCGGAGGACTGGTTCACCCGGTTTGAAGGCGCGGGCTTCGACGGCGTCATGGCCAAGCCCGGCGACCTGCCGTACGAGCAGGACAAGCGCGTCATGCTGAAGGTCAAGCACGAGCGCACGGCCGACTGCGTCGTCACCGGCTTCCGCTGGCACAAGGACGGCGTCGGCGTCGGCTCGCTGCTGCTCGGGCTGTTCGACGACGAGGGCGTCCTGCACCACGTCGGGGTGGCCAGCAGTTTCACCAAGGCCCGGCGGGCCGAGCTGGTCGAAGAGCTGGCGCCGCTGCGTGAGAACGCGCTCGAGAACCACCCGTGGCGGTCCTGGGCCGAGTCTCGTGCCGCCTCCGCGGGGGAGAGCACGTCGGCGGGGTACGAGCCCGAGCCGGGGCGGCAACCCGGCGCGAACAGCCGGTGGGCCCCGCAAAAGGACCTCTCGTGGGAGCCGCTGCGGCCGGAGTGGGTGGCGGAGGTCCGCTACGAGCACCTGCAGGGCGGCCGGTTCCGGCACGGCGGGCGGCTGGTCCGCTTCCGGCCCGACCGCACGCCGGAGTCCTGCACGTACGCCCAGCTCGACGAGGCACCACCTGCCGAGCTCGCGAAGCTGTTCGGGGAGGCGCGATGAGCGCGGCGGTCCTGCTGGACGTCGACGGCGTCGAGGTCAAGATCAGCAGCCCGGACAAGGTCTACTTCCCGGAACGCGGCGAGACGAAGCTCGACCTCGTCGAGTACTACCGGGCGGTGTCCGGGCCGTTGCTGGCCCGGCTCGGCGGGCGTCCGCTGCTGCTGGAGCGCTACCCGGACGGCGCCGGCGGCAAGAACTGGTTCCAGAAGCGCGTCCCCCAGGGCGCGCCGCCGTGGCTGACCACCACGGTCGTCTCGACGCCGAACGGCACGACCAGTGACGCGCTGGTGGCCAAGGACCTCGCCCACATCCTCTGGGCGGTGAACCTCGGCTGCCTCGGCTTCCACGTCTGGCCCTACCTCGCCGACACGCCCGAGGTCACCGACGAACTGCGCGTCGACCTCGATCCGTCGCCCGGCATCGGCTTCGACGAGCTGCGCGAAGCCGCGGTGCTGACCCGGGAATTCCTGGCCGAGCACGGCATCGAGGGCCACCTGAAGACGTCGGGTTCGCGCGGGCTGCACCTGTACGTGATGCTCGAGCCGCGCTGGGACGGTTTCCAGGTGCGGGCGGCCGCGGTCGCGCTGGCGCGGGCTCTCGAACGCCGGCACCCGGAGAAGATCACCGCGCAGTGGTGGAAGGAAGAACGCGGCACGCGGGTGTTCGTCGACTTCAACCAGAACGCCCCGCACAAGACCGTGTTCGGCACCTGGTGCGTGCGGCCGCGGGTCGGCGGCCAGGTGTCCACCCCGATCGGCTGGGACGAGCTGGACACCGTCGAACCCGGCGCGCTGACGCTGAGCACGGTGCCCGCGCGCGTGGCCGAGCGCGGTGATCCGTGGGCCGGCGCGGGGGAGCGGCCGCAGTCGATCGAGCCGCTGCTGGCGATGTCCGAACGCGACATGGCGGACGGGCTGATGGACGCGCCGTGGCCGCCGGTGTACCCGAAGATGCCCAACGAGCCACCGCGGCTGGCGCCGAGCCGCGCGAAGAAGGCGTGATCACGGCGGCGCGAGGCGCCGGTGGAGCTGGCTCCACGCGGTGAGCGCCACCAGGGCGGTCAGCCCGAACACCGCCGCGGACCCGAGGCCCGCGGCCGCCGCGCCGGCCAGCGGTGAGGCGACGGTCTGGCCGACGCCGAGCCCGGCGAACGACCACGTGATGCCGCGGGCAGGCCGCGCCGGGAACAGGCGGGCCGCCCAGAGGATGCACAGCCCGGTCAGCGCCATGTAGGTGCTGCCGAACAGCGCGCCGGAAAGCAGGGCGACGGGCACGCCCGGGTCCGGCAGCGCGAGGAGCGCGATGCCCGTCGCCGCCAGTGTCCACGTCACGAGGTTGACCGTTCGCAGGCCCACGCGCCCGGCGGCCCGGCCCGCCAGGCCGCCGAGCAGCCCGGCCACGCCGATCGCGGCCCAGCACCAGGTCGCGGCCACCGGGCTCAGCCCGGCTTCGGCGAGCCGGGAGCTGGAAAACGTCCAGTACGGCGCGCTCGTCACGCCGATGAGGACGGAGTTGACGACGAGCGGGACCATGCCGTCGACGGGACCGGAGGCCGCCGGGGCGTCGGCGGGCCCGGGTGACCGCGGCAACGTCCGCCACGCGATCACCGTCACAGCCACGCCGAGGGCGGCGAACGCCGACCAGATCACCGGCCAGCCGAACCCGAGCAGGGGAGTGAACGCCGACGCGGCCAGACCCAGACCGGTTCCGGTGTTGGCCCAGGTCTGCGCCCGGTCGCGGGTGCGCGCCCCGGCCGTCTCGCCGATCAGCTGGGCGACACCCGGCGAGACGAGGCCCGCGCCGGCCCCCGCGACGGCGATCCCGGCGCCGAACACCGCGACGTGCGGTGCGAGGGCCATGAGGCCGAGCCCGAGCGTCGCCGCCGCCGCGGCCAGCAGCACGGTGCCGCGCGCCGACCGCGCGGACGTTCCCGGGGCGAGCAGCAACCCGAGGCCGTACCCCGCGGTGGACAGGCCGCCGAGCACGCCGACGCCGACCGTCGTGAGCCCGAACGTCTCGCTGAACCGCGGCACGAACGGCCCGAACGCGTAGCGCGCGAAGCCGTAGCAGAGGGCGATCACGACCGCCCCGAGCGCGGCCGTGGACCCCCAGCTGTCGGTCTTCGTCTGCGTCACCACTCCATCCACCAAACAGACAGGTCTGTCTGGTGTCAAGTGATGGTAGGATCACCGCAGGTAAAGACCGATACCGATCTGTTCGGAGGACCGCGGTGGCACGGACCCGTCCCGGTGATGCGGGCGCGAAGGTGCTCAAGGCCGCGTCGACGCTGTTCTACCGCGACGGCATCCACGCCGTCGGGGTCGACACGGTGGCGGCCGAAGCCGGGGTGACGAAGGCGGCCCTCTACGGCAACTTCGGGTCCAAGAGCGGACTCGTCGTCGCCTACCTGCGGGAGCGCGACCGGCGGTGGCAGGAAGAGGTCGACCGGATCACCGCCGCGCACGCCGATCCGCGGGAGCGGGTGCTGGCGGTGTTCGACGCCTACGAGGCCTGGTTGGCGCGCGACGGCTACCGCGGCTGCGCCTTCCTGAACGCGACTTCGGAGTTCCCCGACCCCGCCGACCCGGTCCGCGAAGTGGTCCGCCACCACAAGACCGCGTTGCACGGCTACCTGCGGGCGCAGCTCCGGCGCGCCGACCCGGAGCGCGCCGACGGCCTGGCCGACGAGCTGATGCTCCTGCTGGTGGGGGCCGCGGTCACGTCGGTGGTCGCCGAGGGCCCGCA